>CAYIZV010000037.1:0-28004 GCA_964367915.1 uncultured Neisseria sp. | reverse complement strand
GTTGAGCAAATGGATGACTAATCCTATACTCAAACAGATTCATCTGACTTGGTCGTTGCCAAGTTCCTCACCTACTAGCTGTAGGCTTCGTCACTTGTCGCCTACCAGTACTTCCAGTCTGTTCGAGTATATTTTGAATCAACTCTACCAAATTTGCGGTCAAGAAAACGTTATTGATAATCCGCAATTAACCAATCCTTACGTCACTGATTGGCGCAAGCGTTATCACGGCTCTGCGATTGCGGTAGTATTTCCGCATACGCAATTGCAAATTCAAGAATTGGTCAGATTTTGTCTAGCACAGCAGATTGCAATAATTCCACAGGGTGGCAATACTTCGACTTGTGGTGCAGCAACCCCATTGAGTGACTATATCAAACCCCAGTTAATTATAAATTTGCAGCATATGAATAAGATTCTAAGCTTGGATCGCGATAATTATTCATTGACTGTAGAAGCTGGTTGTACTTTGCAACAGGTTCAAGAATACGCTAGTGCACAAGGATTATATTTTCCGCTAAGCTTAGCCAGTCAGGGAAGTTGCCAGATAGGTGGTAATTTGGCGACTAATGCTGGTGGTGTACAGGTACTTAAATACGGTATGATTCGTGATTTGACGTTGGGTTTGCGTGCTGTATTGGCTAATGGTGAGGTCTTAGACGGGCTGACAGCGTTGCGTAAAAATAATACTTATCTGGATACTAAGCAATTATTGATCGGCAGCGAAGGTACTTTAGGTATTATTACTCATGCTGTTCTTAAACTTTTTCCCATACCCCCAGCATATTGTACTTTAATGTTTCCGGTAAGTGGCATTGCTCAGGCACTACAATTACTGCAACAACTTAAAACTTACTATACCAATAATGTTAGTGCTTTTGAAATCATCAAGCGGGATAGTTGGCAAATTTACCAAAATTATTTTGACTTTAAGCATGAAATCTGTGACGCTCCTTGGAGTGTTATTTGTGAAATTGAAATTAATAATGATTTTGTCCTTGAAAATTTATTAACGTTACTTGAACAAAATGAAATTGATTTAAGCCAGAGCATTGTTGCCAGCTCGGAGAACGAGCGTCAATTTCTATGGCAAATACGGGAACAAATTCCGCTGGCTGAAAAACAATATGGATATGCTACCAAACACGATATCTCGTTGCCATTAAGCCAGATTGAAGACTTTGTGACGATAAATATCGCAAAATTAAAAAAATTGGAACCGCAGGGCTATTTTAGTATCTTTGGGCATTTGGGGGATGGTAATCTGCACTATAATTTTGGTCTTGCTGGCGCATCTAATTCGCAAATTACCGCATTGGAGCAGCTTGTGAATCCGATAGTTTATCAGGATGTTATCGCACGTGGTGGCAGTATATCGGCAGAACATGGAATTGGTCAGAGCAAAAAACACTGGTTACAACAATTTTGCGATCCGACTAGTTATCAAATTATGCAACAAATTAAACAACAACTTGATCCAGATAATCTTTTTAACCCAGGAAAGATTTTTAACCTTCCTGAGTTATAGTATTTTAAGTTTTAACTGTCGTATTATGACTGTTATGGGTAAGTATGAGCAAGACGCATTCCAACATTCACACTAATACTAGCTGGTACGGTAATGAGGCGGTATGAAGATTGTAAATATGGTGGTGTAGATGTCCATGCTGCTCCCTTTAAACCGCGCAATTTGGATGATTTGCCATCAAGATCATTCCACTCCCAAACATTGCCAGTTTGATCAAAAGTTCCGTAGTGACTTGCACTATTAGCAAATGCGCCGACATTGGTTAAATAGGTTTGCGTCAGGCTTAGCGCTGGCGATTGAGATACGCAGTAACCGCCACCTGCATCATCTAAATAGTTGGATTGATTGGATGATGTACTATTAACGTTATTGCCAGGCAAAGTATTGCTCTGTGTTGCATATGAATAATATGCTCCGGCGCCATTATAATAAGCTGCTTTATACCATTCATTTTCCGAAGGAATGTAGAAAGTTGGCGCTGCTCCCGTATTGGGATTAAGCGCATTTTTGGCAACTGCAGTACCACTGAGAGTACCATTGAGATTATATGCCCCATTTTCAGTAGTGGTGCTATCTTCTGCACCTGCTGGTTGACCATTTGCCATCCAGTTGGCAAAACGTGCCGCACTAAACCAAGATACGCCAGTAATTGGCATGCTCTCGCTACTGCTTCCGGTTGTACTGGTCTGCATTACACTGTATGAATAATTACCCGCTGAACCAGTCCGGTTAATTCCCTGTACATTTGCACTCATCATTGATTTATTCCAGAGCATGTATGGATCTGATTCATGTGCTACTGCATTTAAAAATACAGTATATTGACCAATTGTAACCTCATACTTCCCAATTTGATAGACATGATCGACTGCACCAAAACCTGTTTTATCATTAGCGTTATTTGGATTTGTTACCGTCACTAACTCATAGTTAATGGTTGCTGTAGCATAAACAGGTGTTGCAGATATTACTAACGCTATAGAAGCTAAAGCCAATTTACATATTTTATTCATTAATATATCCTCTTGTATTAGTTAACTGGTGCCGGTGCTGCCAGACGAAATCCGGTACCGTTGTCAGTAGCATTGATCGCATTGGTATTATAAGTTAGAGGCTGCAGGGTACTTGATGCAGAGAACCAGTATCCACCCGCCAAACCACGGTAAGGTACTGGTGTTTCGTCCAAATCATTCCATTGATAGACATTTCCATCTTGGTCAAATGTACCATAGTAACTAGCACTGCCAGTGAATGCTCCAACATCAGTCAGATAATTTTGTGCTGCATAAAGATACTCTGAACTTTGAGTTACACTAAATAACGTTGACAAAAAATAATTGGCTTGATTAGGTGTACTACCAACAGTGTTGCCCGGAGCAGTATCGCTTTCTGTTGCATACAGATAATAGCCACCTGTACCGTTGTTCTTTTTAGGGCTATAAAATGCGGCTTTATACCATTCATTATAAGTCGGAATATAATAGCTTGGAGTGCTGCCTGTGTTAGGATTAATTAGGTTTTTAGTTACGGCATTTCCATTCATCGCACCATTTAGATTGTAGGCGCCATTTTCTGTAGTCGTACTATTTTGTGCACCACTAGGCTGCCCATTTGCCATCCAGTTAGCAAAACGCGCAGCATCCAGCCAAGTAACATAAGTAATTGGGCGATTGGCACTACTGCCACCGTTCATCATTACGCTATAAACATAATTGCCAGATGAGCCTGTGCGGGTAATTCCAGCGGAATTTAGGTCTGTCCCCATGTTAGGGTTATAAAGTTCATAAGTGTCGGTTTTTGCTACGGTATTAAGAAATATAGTATATTGTCCGATAGTGACATCGTATTTGCCAATTTGATATGGATACGCTACACTACCAAAATCAGTAGCGGGATCGCTTTCATTACCCGGATTACCCACACTGACTAGGGGGTAGGCTATAGTTGATGAATTGCTACTGCTACTTGAACTTCCTCCGCATGCAGACAAGGAAAGCACGGCTGTTGCGAACATTGCAGTAATACAAGTGCTACTTCTTTTTATCATTGATGATTGCTCCAAAAACAAGCGATAGTTTGGTGAATAACAAATTATACAATAAAAAAAGAGACGAGCTAACTAGCACATCTCTTTTTTGTTTAATGAATAATATATACTCAAATTAATTCGAACACACGCGTGTGTAAATACTAGTAGGCGATTTACGACAAAGCTTACGACTTCTATAAGTGAGGAGTAAATCAACGACCTAGGATGATGAATCTGATTGAGTATAACTAGGCTTTTTTACGATATGGCAAATAAACTGGTGCCCACATATATTCATCAATCAAATTGTTAATTGTCTTTTCATCTAAAGTCTCATAAGCAGTTAATTTAGCCGCCACTGCTTCTTTTGCCACTGCTTGCGCAATATGCCTAGAAACCGCTCGTACTTCTTTTAACGGTGGTAGTAAATTAGCCTGAGGATCATTTTTAGATGGGGAAATTTCTGCCAATGCTTTGGCTGCAATTAGAAACATCCGATCGGTGACTCTTCGGGCATTTACTGCGCGGACTCCTAAACCAATCCCCGGGAAAATATATGAGTTATTAACCTGATCAATCCGACGTAAGCCTGAACCTGTATCATATAGAGGGAATGCGGTTCCAGTGCCAACAATCGCCTTGCCATCTGTCCAATCAAGCACGTCATGCGGATTTGCTTCAGCTTTTTCTGTTGGATTTGACAATGGGAATACAATTGGACGTGCACAGTTCTGGCTTAAGGCATTAATTACATCACGGGTGAAGATTCCACCTTGCGCACATACTCCAATTAGCATAGTTGCTTTGACATTTTGTACTGTTTCCAGTAAGCTGATATTGCTACTATCTGCAAATTGCCAGTTTGGATAATTTTCTAATTGCTTAACAAATGGTTTTTGAAAATCAAGACTACTTACCTTGTCAGTGATTAAGCCAAAGCGATCCACTAAGAAAATATTATCATAAGCTGCTTCACGTGACAAACCAGCATCAACCATTGCATCTACGATTAGATTACTAATTCCAACGCCTGCGGAGCCAGCTCCAACAACTGTAATTTTTTGTTGTTCCAATGGTACGCCTGATGCATTAATTGCAGATAATAAAGCCCCGACAACGATTGATGCGGTGCCTTGAATATCATCATTGAAAGTACAAAGTTGATCCTTGTAGCGATTGAGTAATTTTAATGCATTATTTTGTGCAAAATCTTCCCATTGCAATAACACATCCGGAAAACGGCGCTTAATCGCCTGTACGAATTTATCAACAAAATCATCATATTCTTGTCCACGTACCCGTTTGTGGCGCCAGCCTAAGTACAGAGGATCATCCAACAATTCCTGATTATCTGTACCGACGTCTAAAATAATTGGCAAAGTTTTATTTGGCGCAATTCCAGCGCAGCCAGTATACAAAGACAACTTACCAATCGGAATTCCCATTCCACCAGCCCCCTGATCGCCGAGACCCAAAATACGCTCACCATCAGAAACAACAATCACTTCAGTATCATCAAAATGGATATGATCCAGAATCTCATCGATATAATCCCGATTTGGATAACTAATGAATACCCCGCGAGCGCGGCGATAAATTTGTCCAAATTTCTGGCATGCTAACCCAACTGTAGGGGTATAAACCAAAGGCATAATTTGTTCGGTATATTTGTCAAGTAGAGCATAAAATAATGTTTCATTACGATCTTGTAGATTGCGCAGATAAATATGGCGTTCTAGATCACTGGGACTATTAACAACAATTTGATAATTCTTATCAACAATTTCTGCTGGCGGTAAATATGCCGGCGGCACAATCCCACGTAGACGGAAAGCAATTCGTTCTTCAGCCGTAAATGACCGTCCTTTATTTAGAACCGGGTTATTAATTAAATCATAACCGCTTACATCTACTTCAATATATTTTTGTCCGGTTTCATCACGCTTAATATTTAATTTCATTTATCAATCCTCACTGATTATAGCTGACTAGATAATATTTTTAATCATACAAACTCTAATACTTGGGATTATAGCAATTTTAAGCCTTGGTAATTTAATATTTAATTTTGCAATTGCTCACACAAAGTACCATGAGAAAATATCTTTTAACCTATTTATGGAAATTTTTGTTTTTGGATATTCTCTTTGAAACAAAAACCAAAGTAATTAAAAATTTATGCTATAATAACGACGACATTTTTTAAAGGTTAATCTAACAATGAGTAATGTTGTTCATACTACAGATGCTTCGTTTGAAGCGGATGTTCTTAAAGCTGAAACCCCTGTATTAGTTGATTTTTGGGCTGAATGGTGCGGACCATGTCGTATGATTGCGCCAATTTTGGATGATTTGTCGCAAGAGTATGCGGGACGCCTGAAAATAGTTAAAGTGAATGTTGATGAAAACAGCGTTTCAGCTGCCACTTATGGTGTGCGCGGAATTCCAACTCTGCTTTTGTTTAAAAATGGTGAGTTAGCCGAAACTAAAGTTGGAGCACTGCCAAAAGGTCAATTAGCAGCTTTTATTGACAGCAACATCTAAAGTAGATTACAATGGTTACCTGTGACAGGTGACCATTTTTATTGTCCACTTTTCAAACACTCTTAGACTGTCAAGTTCACTTTTAATATCTAAAATCAAACCAATAGCATCATCGCAATATCATGGGGTAGATAAAGCCTGAAAGCTGAAACCTAATACACAAAGTGAATCCAGCCGTAATTTATAATTTATAATTTTTTGGTGTATTTATGCATTTATCTGAAATTAAAGATATCCACGTCGCTCAGTTATTGGAGATGGCAGCTGGGTATAATATTGAAAACGCAAGCCGTTTACGTAAACATGATTTAATCTTTGCTATTTTGCGCAAAGTTGCCGAACAAGGTGAAAATATTTCTGGTGGTGGTGTTCTTGAAGTTTTACCCGATGGTTTTGGTTTTTTACGTTCGCCTGATACCTCTTATTTAGCTAGTCATGACGATATTTATATTAGTCCAAGTCAGATTCGTCGCTTTAATTTACAGACTGGCGATACTATTGATGGCGAAATCAGAATGCCAAAAGAAGGCGAAAAATATTTTGCACTGGTGCGCGTAGATAAAGTTAACGGGAATGCACCTGAAGCAAATAAGCACAAAATTTTGTTTGAAAATCTTACACCTCTATTTCCTGAACAACAAATTCATTTAGAGCGTGATATTAAAGGTGAAGAAAACTATACTGGGCGAATTATTGATTTATTTGCACCGATCGGAAAAGGGCAGCGCGGTTTATTAGTAGCTCCGCCTAAAACAGGTAAAACAGTTATGCTGCAACATATTGCACATTCTATTACTGCCAATCACCCTGAAGTTGAATTGATTGTATTGCTGATTGATGAGCGTCCCGAGGAAGTAACTGAGATGCACCGCTCGGTTAAAGGTGAAGTTGTTGCTTCTACATTTGATGAGCCGGCTGCTCGTCATGTTCAAGTTGCTGAAATGGTTATGGAAAAAGCCAAGCGTTTGGTAGAGAGTAAAAAAGATGTAGTTATTCTTTTGGACTCGATTACGCGTCTTGCCCGTGCTTATAATACAGTAGCACCTGCTTCTGGTAAAATTTTGACTGGTGGTTTGGATGCTAATGCATTGCACCGTCCAAAACGTTTTTTTGGTGCGGCACGAAATATTGAAGAAGGTGGTTCTTTGACAATTATTGCAACTGCACTGGTTGAGACTGGTTCACGGATGGATGATGTGATTTATGAGGAATTTAAAGGTACTGGTAATATGGAGCTGCACTTGGATCGTGATATCGCGCAGCGCCGAATTTATCCAGCCATTGATATCCTCAGTTCTGGTACACGTCGCGAAGAGCTCCTGCTTAGTAAGGATCAGTTGCAGAAAATGTGGGTACTTCGTAAATATTTAGCAGAAAAACAATCAATTGAAGCCAGTGGTTTTGTATTGGAGAAAATCCGCGAAACAAAAACTAATGGTGACTTTTTTAATGCAATGACCCGCTCGTAAGAATGTGGTTTGTACCGAGGTAGATTGTTCTTTTGCGATCGATATACCCCGACTTTTTTAGTCGGGGTTTCTCTAACGATTGGTTATCGTTGATGATCTTATGTTAAACATTAGATTTATCAGCCAAAAGTAGGTGCAAAACAAGGTATAATAACCGACTATGAAGAAACAACTCTTATTAATTTCCAGTCTTGTAATTATGTTTTTCCAAGTCCAAGCTATTGACTTGTTTGAAACATATCAGAAGGCACTTGCTTATAATGCCGATTATTTGAGCGCTATTGCACTTAATCAGGCAGGGCAAGAGCAGCAAAATATTGCGCGGGCTGCACTATTGCCGCAAATTACGGCAACTGGATCATTGACTGAAAATTATTTTAATCAAGGTGGGGTGCAAGCTTATTATCACCAGCCAATTTATAGTGCATCCCTGAATCAGGTTGTTTTTGATTTTAGCAAATTTTCGGCTTATACTAAAGGTAAATTTGCTACGCAACTTTCTGATCTGCAGTTACTCGGTGCGCAACAGCAGCTTATGGTTAACGTAGCGCAAGCTTATTTTGATGTGTTATATGCAGAAGATACATTATTAGCAACACGAATGACTAAAGAGGCTTTAAAACAGCAAATGGTTCAAGCACAAGCTGCGTTTAAAGTTGGTTCGGTTACGGTTGCTGATGTAAACGATGCTATGGCGGGTTATGATTCAGCGGCTGCACAAGAGATTCAAGACACCAATAATCTAATATTTAAGAAGAATATTTTCCGTAATTTGACTGGAGTTGATCCAGAGCAGATTCAACCGATTCAGGATGAACTGAAACTTACCTTGCCAAGTCCAAGCAGTGATGCTTCCTGGTCGTCAATGGCGGAGAGTGGTAATGTCAATAATAGAATAGCTGGGAAACAGATAGATATGGCTAAGCAAGATATCTTGATGTCGCGCTCAGGACATTTTCCAATAGTTCTACTTAATGCACAATATCAATATCAGGATACTGCTGGATTGGATGCTACTAATGCTACTCCAACTCAGATGCAAATGTTTAACATTCCTGGTAGTGTTCTTTCTAATTATAGTACTGGTTCAGTAGGTCTGCAGGTGAGTATCCCAATTTCATCTGGTGGAACGGTTAATGCGCAGACAAGGCAGGCAATTGATGTGTTTGAGTCGTCGCAGCAGCAGTATGTCTATGTTAAGCGCCAAACTGATCAGAATATTCGTAATGCTTACTGGAATGTCCAAAATGGGGTAAGTATTGTTAAAGCACAGAAAGCAGCCTTACTTTCGGCTAAGACCAAATTGGCATCAGATAAACTAGGTTATCAAGTTGGAATTCGAAATAGTGTTGATCTGGTTGCTTCCCAAAAAAATTACTATCAAACTTTTCAAACTTATCAGCAAGCGCGTTATAACTATTTAATGGCAGAAATTCAACTTCAATATCTTTCTGGCTTAATTGATGGACGCTTTATGCAAGATATAAATGCTAATATTAAGAATTAATCTGAGATTATCGCTGGTTAATAAAAATAAGTAAGGTCTAACGTTATGTTGACCTTATTTTTTTATCAAAAATTGAATTAAACGATTTGGTATAGCATACTGTAATATAATATTTGATGAATTATTTTCTCATATAAAATGTTATATTCAAGATGAAATAAATTACTACTAACTTATTTGAAGGTGTGAATCATGAAAAAAGCATTAATTCTTGTCGATTATATCAATGAAATTTGCCACAAAGACGGTGCGTTTGGCTGTTTTCCAATGCTAGAAGCAAATCAGGCAATTGCCAAACTCAATCGCTTACTTGAGCATGCGCGTAAGAACTCATGGTTGGTAATATGGATTATTGTTGGTTTTGATAAAAATTATTCGGAAGCCAGTCCTTATTCTCCGTTGTTCACTCGGGCAAAAGAGTTTCAAAAGTTCCAGCGCGGATCATGGGGTACTGAACTTTTGGCAGATTTGAATTATCAGCCAGGTGAATTAATTATTTGCAAAAATGCGATAAATCCTTTTCATGCAACAAATCTTGATCACGTCTTGCGTATGAATGGCATTGAGGACTTGTATATTAGCGGCGTTTCCACCGAAGTTGCGATTCAATCATGTACCAGAGATGCTCATGATCGTGGTTATAAAGTTAACGTAATTGCGGATTGTTGTGCCAGCTCTAGACCACAGTTTCATGGAGTATCTTTGGACATGTTGTCATACATCGCAAATGTGGTGCAGAGCGATTCTTTAATTCAAGAATGATATAAATAGTTATAGCGGACGATCAAGTTTACCACCATTTTTTATAAAATCAGCATAAACATCTGCTTTGTCTTTAAAGAAAATATTGGTTTCACTATAGCAATTGCCAGCATAACAACTTAAACGTACATATTGATTATACTTGGTTCCTTTTACTCCAATTAAAGGGCGAATATTCATTTTAACCAGCAGTACAAAGTCATAAGCAAAACTATAGCGAATACTATTACCATAAATATAGCAGCCCTGATTATTAGGTAATACTTGGAAATAATCTGTATTATTAAAAGTACTGTTATTGGGGTCTATTGAGTTTTTACCATCCAGATTATGTAAAAGGCTGCAATTATGTGCATCCAGATAAATCTGAGTATCAACATTAGTAAAGTTTAATGCTTCTGTGGTATGTAAAAAAACTAACATGAGCGGGCGACTCATTGCGATAGTAACTATTAAAATAAACATGATTAATCTCTTGGAGAGCTTGCTAAGTGCTCGGTGTTTAAGATGGGTGAGATATAGGCCCACTAATGAATAGTAAATTCCAAGCCAGATTAAAATCAACTGGATTTTAAAGCTTAATGAGATATTTTCTGGGATAAAAATAAATGCGCCGACAGTAAAACTAATCAGTAATAGGCAAAATTTTATCCAAAACTTAAAATTAGAGTCATCTTTGAGATAACTGGTAAAGAAATTGACAATAAAAATAATTAAAACAGGATAAATTACCAACGTAATGATCGAGACGATAATGGTAAAGATAAAAAATGATGCAAATGCAGCAGCACTGGTTTGAGGTATAAAAATAAAGCGAGATTCTTGTAGAATAATGCTAAAACCGATTGAACATGTTGCAATAATAAACGGTAGTATGTTCTCGGTTTTAAATAAGTGTAAAATTAAATGAGTGAATATGAATTTATTAAAATCTAACAAATCCATTTTGCGAAGTTGCTGAAAATAACTGCGATAATGATCTTTAATATTGGCTAGCATGATGATTCTTTTTCATTTTTTGTAGCTAATAGTATAACATGATTATTTATATTAAACATGACAAAATACAAGCTTCAAAGATAATGAGTATATGATGTATTTCAAGTCTTAGCTGCTATACAATAAGGTAAAATATAGTATTAAATATGTTTTTAATTAAGGGATTAGAGTTATGGAACAAACTATGCGTGTAGTTAGTGCAAAATACGTCTTTGATGGGGTAAATCTACTTTCGGATAAAGCTGTTTTAATTGAGGGTAGTACCATTATTGATGTTGTAGATAAAGACAAGGTTTATGATGCCAGTCAAATCGAAGATTTTGGTGATAGCGTAATCAGTGCTGGTTTAATAGATCTACAGCTAAATGGCTGTGGGGGCGTGTTATTTAATGATTCAATTACGCTTGAAACTCTGGAAACGATGCACCAAACTAATTTACGCTATGGTACAACCAGTTATCTGCCGACTTTGATTACTTCAGCAGTTGCAGATGTGATGCAAGCTTTGGAAGTTACTAAGCAATGGTTTAAATTATATGGTAATACCCGTGGTGTAGTTGGGTTGCATTTGGAAGGTCCATTTCTTTCAGTTGAAAAACGTGGTATTCATCCATTAGAGTTTATTATTAAGCCAACTGACGATCTATTGGCTGCAATTGTTCCATATACTAAATTTTTTCCGATTAAAATGACGCTTGCGCCGGAGAATTTTACTACTACGCAGATTGAGTATCTGGTAAAACATGGCGTGATTGTGTCGGTTGGGCACACCAATGCGACATACGCACAGGCGGAAACTGCGTTTAATCATGGTGCGGCAACCGTTACCCATATGTTTAATGCGATGAGTGGAATGACTGGACGTAATCCCGGGGTAATTGCGGCTGTACTGGCAAACGCACCTTATTTAGGTTTGATCGTTGATTTGCTTCATGTTGATAAAGCAAATGTACGTTTATTGGCGCAACTAAAACCTACTACAACTTATTTAGTGACGGATGCGGTTACGCCGACTGGTACCGATATGACTGAATTTGATTTTGCGGGCAAACACCTCTATGTTCGTGAAGGGCGTTGTGTTGATGACGCTGGTACGCTAGGTGGTGCATATTTAACCATGAATGAAGCAGTAGAGAAGTGTGTCAATGAATGTGAATTAAGCCTGGAGCAAACACTTACCATGGCAACATTAACGCCAGCACGTTTAATGGGGCTGGATCAACAATTAGGTAAAATTGCGGCAGGCTATCGTGCTGATTTGATCGCGTTAAATTTGAAAGACTATTCGTGCAAAATTATTTAGAACGATATGTAGCGGCTCTGGATATGGTGATTCTGCCAGAGCAGAAAACAATAGTTGTTAATCCTGAGTCGCTCTTTGTTTATTTATCACCTGCTATTCGTGAAGATTATGGGCTTGATGGTGCTGATTATCGTAGCGCAAGTTATGTTGATTTGCCTCCGATTCGTCAAATTGCTCCCAGTTGTGTTGCAGAAGACAATGAGTGTCTGACAACGCTTAAAATGCAGCAATATATCAGTTCGCAAAACCATCAGGGTGAGATTCAATTATTTCTGAAACAAAAAACACCAATAGTAGATCCCGTGAGTAATGTTGGCGTAGGCGTACGGGTTGATTTTTTTCCAATATACTCACTTGGACATTTTAAACCCTATATCAACAGCCATATTGTTCAATATGCCTCTGATGCATCTGAGGTATCCATTCGGCAAAAAATCGAGCTGACTATGATTGAGGAACTGATTTTGTTTCTGCTTATCATGTACGTTAAGCCTAAAGTGGTAACGCTACATCTCAATGCAATCTTGCATAAAAATATTGCGGTTAGTACTGTTCGCAATACTATTCATCAGCAGCTCTTACGCAAATTTGCAGTAATTAGTGTCGAAGAGCTGATTGATAAGGCGATTTTTTGTGGTTATGATACGATTTTACCGCGGATTATGAGTGAGCAGTTTAGCATTCGAATTAGCTAACAGTTATTAAGCTCTGAAGAACTTTCGCGAAATTTGAATAACGACTCCTGTGCCAATGCCCCATATCGCATTAATCATAAACATGAGAAATATTGTTGGCGGAGTATAATTCATTGCAATTCCTTTTAATGGAAAAACTATTAATGCTGCACATAATGGGGGAAATATTCCGCCAAAAATGAATAGTTTTAACCAATAAGCAAATTTAGCTGAATTATGCTTAAAGATAACGGCGGGAATAATGCCCCATATTCCACCCCAAAAAGCCAGTGAAATGAAAGCTGGGATCGCAAAAGGTTTGGTTGGAGTCATTGCATACGGCGCTTTAGGGATTATTCCGAATTGAAATAAAATTTCTAAAACACCTTGATGAAATACGATTGTTGAGATAAATCCTGCGATAAAGCCAATAAAAATAATTTTTTTGTTCATAGATATTCTTTCTTAAAGATAATGCTCAGAGAGCCAAGGTTTTTTAGCACTAAAAAGTGCTGTGATTATTCCACTGATAAAAATTAGCGGGATACCGTAAATAGCCCAATACCAAGTATAATTACCTGTTTCACCAAAATAAAAATAACAAAATATCCCCCAAGTTATTCCAACTAGAATACTAACATAAGCGCTTTGACTATTTGCTTTTGACCAGTAAAACCCAGCAAGTAATGCAAAACAAAATGCAACGATAGGGATATTAAACAAAATCATTTTACTTAAAATATTGTCAATTAAGGTATTGGCAATAATATACGCAATGATTGCGCAGATCAGCACCCATAAAATATTGGTGTTAACTTTGCTTGAGTTTGATTTAAAAATACTTCCTACGATTAAAGTTACCATAGCATTCCACACTCCAGCTAAAGTACTTGCTGCAACAAAAAATAGTACAACATATGCTACGCCCTGTAGCGCATGTGGTAATGCATTGCGAATCAAATACGGTAAGCCCAACTGGATATCTGCTAATTGTACGCCCTTGCTACGAAGAATGGCAGTCGCTAGGATTCCTAAACCATAGAGCAAAAATATTATTATTGCGGCGATTGCTGCTGCGAAGTAAGCTGTTTGCTGGGTTTTGGCAGCGACGATTTTTTGCCCGTACCAAGGTGCAATAATATAGCTAAACATAGTTAAAATTGTTAATGAAATAATAAATTGGGGTGGTAGCAATGCTTGCATTTGGGCTAAATTAAATGCTGGAACTTGACTATTTTGTGGAAGATGATAAGTAAAATATACCAGAAGCGGAAAGAAAACTAGAACAAAAATAAACGATAAAACATCCAGTGCAATGATAGAGCTTAGCCCTCCACGCAGGGTTAGTAACAAAATAACTATAACTAGCGCGGCGCTTAGAATTAAAGAATTGATCGAGATTAGTGGTAGCATTAACAAAGTTAGTGATTTGATATAAGCAGCACTAAAGCCGAGCATTGCTAGAAATAACACCCCCGCAACCAGAAGTTCTAATTTTCGTCCATAGCGAGTGGCAAAAAAATGTGCTACAGATACTCCATTGAACTGTTTCCACTTTTTGGCTACAGTTAAGGTGTAAAAAAGTAGTCCAATTAGAAAAATAAACGGCATTGCTAATGCCCAGTAACCAGCCAAATATCCTAAAGATGAGAAGGAAATTAAGGTTCCAGTATTAAATTCGGTCATTACCAGTGTTGCTACCAGAGGCAAGAGCTTAGTATGTCGCCCGGCTAATAAATATTCATCTTGTGATTTGACCTGACGAGCTTTTCTAAGACTATAAAAAGCAATTAGTAAAAAACAAAGTAAGGCTGAAATTATTCCCATTAAGTGTTATCCTTCTGCCAAAAATGAAAAAACCGCAGATGTAAGAACGCACTTAATAAAACTAAAGCAATATAGCCATAAGCCAGTGGAGTAAATAAACCGGGAAGTATAATCATCAAAGCATAAAAAATAAAAGCTTCGGCTCTTTCAATCAGACCATTATGATAAAAAAAGCTTTTATTACTGTTTTGTTCGACGAAGATCCCAACCACTAGAAAGCTGGTAATGCAGATTAGATTGGCAAATAGCATCAAAAAGCAAGCGATTCCGCGACTTGGATCAACCAGATAAAGCGCAAAAATTACGGCACTTTCTACTACGCGATCCATTACAATATCCAAAGCGCCACCCAATTGGCTGGAACTATCACAGGCTCGAGCAACAGAACCATCCAAGGTATCCAGATAACCAGAAAAAGCCAGTATAGAGATTGCCAGCCACGGATAGTGAAAATACACCGCTGGAATAACCAATAATCCAACTACACCAGATAGGACTGTAATTGCAGTTGGAGAGAATTTACAACCTATTTGTAATATAGGGGCAATAAATATTTTTTGATAGTGATGACGGAATCTTTGTTCAAGCATATGTTTCGTTACCAGAAAGACTTTAGGATTTTGACAATAAATTTTACTTTTGCCGAGAAAAGTAGCGGCTTATAATATTCACCGATAACTTGCTTATTTAAATCGCTCAGGGTTGGGTAAGGGATGATGTTTTTGGTTAATGTTTTGACACTCTCACCTCGATTAATTATATCTATCCATGGGGCAAGCAATTCACCAGAGTTTAAGCCCAATATTGACACACCCAATACTTTACCTTTTTTAGTGGTAATTAGTTTTATTTTTCCTATGAGCTCGCGTTCAGCCTGTGCCCGATCGTTTCTTTTATATTCAAATTCACTGATTGAGATATTATCAGGATATTGAGTTTTGGCTTCGCGTTCGAGTAATCCGACATGAGCTAACTCAGGATAAGTATAGGTTACCCATGGTACTGCTTGGTAGTTAACCTTTGCTCGTTGTCGAAAAATAATATTACGAATCATAATTCCTGCATGGTAGCCCGCTATATGGGTAAATTGATAGTCCCCAGCGACATCACCAATAGCAAAAATCTTCTTATTGGATGTTCTTAATCTCTCATCGACAGTAATTTTGTGTGGTGTATGCTGAATGTCTGCTGCAGCTAGATTTAGTTTATCTAAATTAGCTTTGCGTCCAGTGGCTATCAAGAGGTGCGAACCATTGATGATTTGCTCTTTATTATCTACTTCCACGACTATTTCGGTTTGTTGAGCATTATTATAGCCAATTCGGAGTATCTTAATATCTTCAAGGAGGTTTAGTCCTTGATTGAGCATATTTTGGCGTAAATCCGCAACTAAATCAGCTTCATCCCGCGGTAATATTTTACCTAAATTAAGGAGGGTTACCTTGATGCCAAGCATTAAAAATGCTTGAGCTAATTCACAACCAATCGGACCTCCACCAATTACCAATAAATGGCTTGGCGTATCTGCCAGATTAAAAATAGTTTCATTGGTTAAATAATTCACCTTCTCCAATCCAGGAATTGTTGGTATTACTGGCGAAGAACCCGTTGCGATAACAAAGTATTTGGCAGTAATAATCTCATCATTAACTTTGATATTCTTACTGTCAACAAAATTAGCATATCCTTGATAGACGGTAGCACCCAGAGCTGTAAAACGTTCCACTGAATCGTGTGGTGCAATATTAGCAATCACCTGACGAACGGATTCCATTACTTCGCTGATTATTATTGGTTTAGCGCTAGCATGGAAACCAAATTTGGCAGACTCAGTTACTGCATAATAATGCTTAGCGCTGGCAAGCAAGGCTTTGGATGGTACGCAGCCATAATTAAGGCAGTCACCACCCATTTGATGTCCCTCGATTAATGCAACTTTGAGACCAAATTGGCACGTACCAGCAGCCACACTTAAGCCACCAGCGCCAGCACCGATAATGCAAATATCATAATGATAATTAGCCATTGGTCTTACCTCTTTTTAATGATTTGACAATCACAGGAATAAATGAAATGATGCCAAGTAAGGTCAGCGCCAGCAAAACTTGCGGACTAATTAGAGAGCTTAATTTAAATTCGCTTGAATTTTGTGCAAAAATAGTAGTTAAGCTTGCGCCAATATTTACGTAAACAAAAGTGCCGGGGATTATTCCCAGAAAAGTGGCTAAAATAAAATCACGTAATCTAACATTAAAGATTCCAGCAGCTAGATTAATCAGCCAAAAGGGCATGATCGGGAGAAATCTTAAACTTAATAGATAATAAAAAGCATTTTGCTTAAAATTAGTTTCCATAAATTTTACTTTATTACCGATTTTAGCTGCTACCTTTTTGCCAAAAGCTAGCTGGACGGCAATTACCAGCAGAGTCGCACCAATGGTTGCAGAAGTTACCACTAGAGATGTTCCAATAATACTACCAAACAAAAACCCTGCCAACAAAGAAAGGATACTGGCTCCAGGAATTGACGCGGTTACAAGCACTATGTAACTAATACAAAAAACAGCAATTGATAAGTAATAGTGGTTTTGCACATATAATGCTAATTGGGCATGATATTGTTGTAGGCTTGCAAAGTTGAGATAATGCATAATATTAAATTTAATTGCGGCAATAATAATTACAGCTATTATGATCAATGGTATAAAGCGTTTTAAGTTTTTCAATTGTTTATTACTTTTTAATTAATGGCTAATTATGATTTTTAAATGATTTGAATGGCATGTACAGCATTTTAGCTAAATTTTGGGTTACTTGCTCATCGCGCAAGTAATTTAACCCAATTGTCATATTTTTATGTCCCGCTTGTGGTTGAGACCGATACGTTCCACAGAGCCGATCCCACCATGGGATGTTAAATCCAAAGTTGGAGTTTAGCTCTTTAATTACTGTTGAATGATGCACGCGATGCATATCGGGTGTCACTAATATTAAACGCAGTAATTTATCCACTGAGTATGGTAGCTTAATATTGCCATGATTAAACATCGCGGTAGCATTCAATAAAATTTCAAAAATAATTATTGCTACGACCGGGATGCCTAAAGTTATAAATACTGCAAATTTAATCAGCATTGATAAAATAATTTCGAGAGGATGAAAACGTGCTCCGGTGGTGACATCGTAATCTAAATCAGCATGATGAACTTGGTGGAGTTTCCAAAGCCAAGATAGTTTGTGAAATAAGACGTGCTGCAAATAAATCACAAAGTCAAGAATAACAATAGACAATCCAATCACCCACCAGCCAGATAAGTGCCAATAGTTTATAATACCAATGCCATGTTGGGTTGCCCACCATCCGATCCCTGTTGCTGCTATTGGAAAAGTAAGCCGGAGTATGATAGTGTTTAGGAATACCAATCCTAGATTATTCACCCAACGGTAGGGTTTACTAATCTTTAATCTACGCCGTGGTGAGACTACCTCCCAGATTGCTACGATAGCCAAAACCATAATGAAAATTATTAGCCGGAATAAGCTTTCATGGAGAATTAGGTTGCTGCTAATCACGCTAATTTACTAATTTTGGCTATTACAGTCTTGTTTAGCAAATTTCTTTACTTTAGGGGTGTCTATACTACAACCATTACAAATTGATGCTCCAGTTTTTCTTTTGATGCGTAATAGTAGTCTGCCAATCCAAAATAGAGCACCTATCCCTATCAAGGTAATAATGATAATGTCTAATGATTTCATTTTGTTACTTTCTCTCTAATCGGCGCTATTTAGCTGCAACTAATGGTAGGTATTGTCCATATCCTTGTTGTTTCATCTGACTTTCAGGTATAAAACGCATCGCGGCAGAGTTCATGCAATAGCGCATTCCTGTTGGAGCAGGACCATCATCAAAGACGTGTCCAAGATGCGAATTTGCGTAGCGAGACATGACTTCAGTACGAGTACTGAAAAAGCCATGATCTACTTTAGTGGTAATATATTTACTATCAATTGGTTTACTAAAGCTTGGCCAACCAGTTCCTGAGTCATATTTATCTTTGGAGCTAAATAATGGTTCTCCAGAGACTACATCAACATAAATTCCCGCAGCGTGATTATCCCAATATTGATTGTGAAATGCTCGCTCAGTAGCGCTTTTTTGGGTTACTTGATATTGCTCGGGTGTTAATTCTTTCAATCGAGCTGGTTTGTTAAAATTCTGATAATTATTATCGGCAAAAACGCCTGCTGATAAAATAGCTAAACTTATAATCAAATATTTATTTCTCACCCCAGACCTCCTTAACTTTAGCATCCCGCCCGCAATTCCAGCGGTAGAAGTGGTAACGATAATCATTTTTACGATAATATTCTTGGTGATAATCCTCAGCAGGATAAAAAATAGTAGCTGGGACTAATTCAGTATAAAAGGGTTTAACTGTTTTTTGTGCTTTTTTAAATTCACTTAAAGCTTGCTGCTGTTGTCCTGAGTTTAGGTAAAGAACTTTGCTTTTATATTGTGAGCCAGTATCACAAAACTGTCCAATATTATTAGTTGGATCAACATGGTGTAAGAAATAGTTAACCACTTGGGAATAATTAATTTTTTTATTATCAAAAATTACTTTGACTACTTCGGAATAGCCACTGCCACCAGCAGAAACAGTTTCATAAGTAGGATTGGGTGTTGTGCCACCATCGTAACCAACGATAGTGCTTTCGACTCCGTTTAATTTATCAAAATCAGCTTGCATGCACCAAAAGCATCCGCCAGCAAAGACTGCTTGCTCTGTGCTGGCATGACTAATTGCACACCAAGCTAGTAAAATTAGCATTATGATTTTTCGCATAGCATCCATCCCTTATTTATAATTGGTTATTATAACAATTATAATCTTAAAAGTGTCAGTTATGCTCAACTAGATCCATCATGCTGAGGCGTTGATTTACTCCTCACCTACAGCTACTAAATTTCGTCGTAATCGCCTACCTGTATTTTAAGTCTATAACTAGTTACTATGAGTGTTTGCTGCTGCTTTAGCTATTTATGGTAGATTGGGATAAAATTTGCTTTAAAACTTCAAGATAACTATTAAAACGTGATCTACCTAATGCACTGACTTCATACTCTGTTTTGGGTTTATTGTTCTCAAAAAACTTATGTTGAAAGATGTATTCTGCTCCAAGTAATACACGCATGTGTGAAGTCATTTGCCCATCACTCAAGTTTAATGCTTTTTTGAGTGTTGTAAAATCAGTTTTGCCAAAACTAAGCAAATAAGTCATGATTTTAGTTCGGTTTGCTTGATGTAAAATTTCATCCAACTCGAGATTAAACATGATTATGACGCTCTAAAATAACTCCCATTATGATATAAGTAATTCCCAAGTAGTATAATTCAAATATCCAAGTATTGCTTCCGATATAGTTATTTAATGCAATGCTCACCAGACCAAGGATGATATAACTCCATGAAATATAGCTGAGTAGTTTTAAGGTAAATCTGGCAAAGAGATTATAAAGTAATCCAATCAAGATTAAATTTAATGGTAAGATTAAATCGGTGTAGCCACCCAATGCTAATGCGATATCAAGTAAAGCGATGGTTTTTAAAATAGTACTGTGAAGCTCAAAAGATTTTTGCAAAATCGGTGGAAGTTGGTGTTTTGCAGTTTGTTTACGTTGAGTAAGTTTTACCGCGAGTAGGCTAATCAGGTAGTAAAACACAACCCGGATGATAATTTGTAACCATAAATTTAAGCTATCAGGTAAATGGCTAAAGCCAAGTTCAAATATAGGCACTAGACAGAGGATTATTCCGATTACAATAGTTTTACGCCCTGAAAAGAGCAGCTTAGTGTTTCCTTGAATAACCTGTTGCATTAAGTTAATTTGTGCTAATGCTTCTTTTTGTTGAGGTAGCATGATTTGATTCCTTTTTGTTTAATTAATAGTACTATTTAAAAAATAGTACAAGCGATATAGTAGCATTGTAGTCGTTGTCTGTCAAATAATTTTGTTAATCAATTATACTATGATTAACAAAATTCTGATAGGCAATTCACTATACTGATCTAATAGGGCAAAGAGGAATGAACTGTGGGGAGAATGAGTTAATTTCTGGTTCAGAATTATTACCTAATCGGAAGCTTGGCTAACCTCTTCAAAAATTTTGATGATATAGTTTATAAAATCCTGAACAATTTTACGGCGGTGTTTATTTCCATCACTTACCAGATAAAATGACTGAAAATTACTTTGAAAATAATATTCTGGTAATACCTTAATAATTTTACCATTTGCCAGTTCTTCTTGATATAAATAATCATTTCCACCTACAATTACCTCGTTGCTCATTACTGCCTGCTTATCCAGTCCTACATTATTAGTCATAAATCGGGTATTTATATGAAAAGCGGCACTATGCTCGGTTTCACTATAAACTTGATAATATCTGATTTTAGTTAAATCATCCTGTATCCGACCTAAAAGCATATGATTATCTAGGTCATTTAATTTTTGAGGTACTCCATAGCGCTCTTTGTATTCTCTAGTACAATATAATTGAATCTTTATTTCATAGATTTTTCTTATTTTTAAGGCATTCTGTTGTGGAGTGTGACGTAAAATTGCAAAGTCATATTTTTCTGCAACTAAATTCATTTCTCTGGTTTGACTTATTAAATTGATATTGATTTTAGGGTTTTGTTTAAGATACTGAGGTATTTTTTTTGCGAGAATATATTCAATAATTCCACTGGGAATGGCAATATCAATATCACCACCTTCACTTCCTAACTTATTTTGAAATTTATCCAGCATTTCATTAAATGCTGCGTCGTGTTTTATGAATGCTTGATATAAACGCATCCCATTGGAAGTGATTGCTATACTTTGTTTATTTCTGACAATTAGTTGGCAAGCAAGCTGTTCTTCCAGTACTTTAATTCTTCGTCCGATATTGGATAGGTCAATACCTAGTTTTTGAGCTGCATTCTTGTAACTCCTAACTCCTACAACTGCAGAGAAAATTTGCAGATCATGGAACATTATGTCATTAAAAGCACTCATAAATATAATTCCTGAACAGGTTCTTAGTAAATCTTTATGCGATAAGCTAAAGTTCTATTAATTATTATTTCCATCAAAGATTGCTATAATAAAATCAATTAAGTCTTGCACCGTTTTGTTTGGGGGGCGATTTTTATCATAGATCAAATAGAAGCCATTAGAGTCATCAGAAAAATAATATTCTGGAAAAATTTTAATGATAGTTCCCTGCTTCAATTCGGTTTCGTATAATGCATCTGTTCCGCTTACTATGGCATGATTACCCATAACAATATTTTTATCTGTTGTAGAGCTACTAGTGCCAAAACGTGAGTTATTGACAAATGTCATAGTTTCGACTCCATTGCTGGCATAAAAATATTTTTGTTCCTCGATATTGGCATAAGTCCGGTGAATCAGCATATGGGATGATAGTTCATCAATTGTCTGGGGAATTCCGTAGCGTTGTTTATATTCAGGGGTACAATAAAGATAGAATTTGGGGTTGTATAGTTTTTTAATAACCAGCTGATTTTGTGAGGGGATAGTCCGTAATATTACAAAATCATACTTTTCGGAGAGTATGTTTGTATTTAAATTATCACATGTTAGATTTAATTTTATATCTAAGTTATTTTGCAGGTACTGTGGTAATTTTGCAGCTAGTATATATTCAATTATTCCGTTAGGAATGATGATGTCAATCGTGTTATTGTTTTCTACCTGCTTGGTGGACTGAAATTCTGCAAGCATTTCTTTGAATAAACGTTCCTGCTGGATAAATTCCTGATAAAGTGATATTCCTTCAGGTGTTATTCTGATGCTTTTACCTTCTTTAATTACCAGCAAATGGTTTAATTTCTCTTCCAGAGCACTAATACGCCGTCTGACACTGGTAGCATCAATTCCTAATTTAACTGCGGCATCCGCATAGTTTCCAAATTCGGCAATTGCAGCAAAAATCTGCAAATCGCGAAAGGTATTTCCTCTAGTCCTTTTCATCATTAATTAACCGCTTATTAAGTTGATATTAAGATTATAGCCGATAAATGCCAAAGAGAATTAAAAAAATCATCATTTTCAGGTTGCTGCATTAGTGCAAGTAAGGATTGCAGGTATGCAAGTAGAATACTCCAGAAATTCAGGTAGAATCACGCAATAATTTGGTGAGTTAAGGTTGAAATATTTAGCTGTAGCCAAATAGATCTCCCGCTTATTCTGAGTTTATTGGACTAGTTCGTGCCCAGAATTTAAATACTCAGAGGCAGTTTAAATTAAAAATTAACAATGGATAAATCAATAATGAAAAAACTTTGGTTCAATATTCTTTTTACTAGTATGGCTGTAGGGCTTAGCGCTTGTAATGGTGGAACAACATCTGCTTCTGGTTCTCAAGTAGCTACGCAGTCATGCAAGTTTAGTTCAAGTAATTTACTAAAAATTAGTGCAGATACCTATCAACCAGGCGATAAGTTCTCAACTGTTTTTGAGCCGTGTGAATTTGAACGTGCGTTTGAAGATCAGTTTGCTGCTTCGTATGCAGATAGCCCTGCTGCGAACGGCTTTAAAACACATAGTATGTATCAGTTTTACTCTTATGCTAATTTGCAAGCTGCATTTGAGGGGTTGTTTCCTACAAGAAACTCAACAAACCGTCCTTTTAACTCCGGGGACTATTTCAAAGATATGCGTGAGTTATCGGCGTTCTTTGCCAATATTGTGCAAGAAACCAATTCCGCGGCGGCTCCTGCATTTGACTCCAACGGTAAATTAGCTACTGCTGGTGCCCTTGGTGTCGCATATGGATTAAATAAAGCATCTGAAGGTGACTGTGCCAACAATGGATTGTGTCTTGGTTATGGTACCAAAAAATCTTACTGTGATGCAGCAACTTCTGGCGGTGCTGCTGGCAAATATAGCACCACTTGTAATGAGTACACTGCTGGAACTCAATATTGTCAGTTGGCTAAACAATTCTGTGAAGGCCTGAATACTTCGACTTTGGCAGATTATGATGAAACAAACATTAATAACCAATACTTTGGACGTGGTGGTAAACAGTTGAGTTATCCTGCAGCATATATTATGTATGGTTCGTATATGTATCCAAACGATAAACTGAAACTAGCCAAGAATCCTAACCTAGTTCATACTGACGGAAAGATTGCATGGGGAACGGCTTTATCTTTCTGGAGTTATCCAACTATGGCAACTTCTACCGTGAGTAATGAAAAACCATCTATGCATGAGGGGTTTTTTAATAAATCTACATACTTTGATGCAAGCTCTGCTAATAAAGACTTTGATGATCTGGTTGGCTTTGGTAAAACCATTAACCTAATTAATGGTGGTGTTGAGTGTGGTAAGCAGATGATATATGCGCCATATCAGGTAATTAACCGGGTTAATGCTTATATTGAGTTGCTATTTTTGACGAACGCTCGTATTCCAATAGATAAGTTGGTAGTTACCAGAGATGTTGATGGCAAAGAAGTTCAAGATATTTATACTCAAGAGGATTTGGTTAGTAATATCTCCAGGCAGGGAGCAGATGGCACTAAATTCCGTTTTGGGGCAGATAGTCCGGACGTAGATGCGACATCAGACACTGCTCCTCATTTAGTAAAAAAATATCATCGCTTGGAAAATGGTGTAATGGTTGAGAAAACATACAATGTAAAAGAATTAACAAATTCTCTACCAAATTATATTTATAACTGGGGCAGCAATGGCAGGTATAACACTCAACCATTAATTAGTGATTATTATTATCCAAGTAAAACCATCACTATTACAACGGCAAGTGGCAGTAGGATGGTTAAAACCTCTGATATTAAAAATATAACGTTATATTATGACAAGGGTAGTTCATATAATGCCGAGCAATTGGTGAGTGAACGTCTTGATTGTAGCGGCGTTACCAATGCAGATGGCAGTTGATATCCGTTTATTCAAAGAGGTTTGTAAGCAAAATGACTATTTGTATTAAACCCCATGATGAAGTTACCAAAATATTGATACTGTTATAGTTCAGCGTAAGAATGTATTTATGCAAGTTGTATTTGCAGCAATACAAGTAGTTCTGCTTCATCTCTAGAGTAAAATTTCGTTGTTCATCCACGAGTTATTCTACAAGGTATCTTGAAGCAATTCAAAAAATTAATTAATATTTAGAAGATAAGGAAGGTCATTCTATGAAAAAATTTAACCCGCTTGTGCAAGCATTAGGCTTTACAGCAATAGCGCCATTCTTTTTGGCAAGTTGTAATTCTGGTCAGAGTGCTGAAACAGCAGCAGGCACAACTTCAGGAGCTTATTCAGCTAAGACTGCCACTGCCGCTGCAACAATTACTCCGGTTATTACGATGACAAATAATAGTCAGAGCAGCGCAAATTGTGCGTACTATATAACTAGACCAGATGGTGAACCTTATGGTCAGACCATAAATCAGCAGGTCAAAAATATTAGCTCAGGCAGTACTGTTACTTGGAATTATATTGATACAATTAATGATTATCAAAATGGTAAGTCTTTTATCTCCAGCACCAAGACTTCGGTTTGTTCATACAATACAGGCTGGGGTCCACTAGGTCCTGGTAGTGAAGAAGGTGCTTATTACATTACGCATAATACTGAAAGTAATACCGTAACTTTTATTGGTTATGGACTTGCCAGCAGTAAAACAACAGTAAGCTGTGCCGATAGCTCTGGTAAGATGGTAAGTAAAGTATTAACTAATGATAACTATAGTGGTTTCACCTGTGACCTAAATAAATCTTCAGCTATTTCCATTACTTTATCCGGAAATCTAAGTCAGGGAAAAAATCTGATGAATCAGCAGGTGTCTGAACAGGATACTTTATCTTTTAGTTCAGGTGTTGGATCGGAAGCTACTTGCATGCTTGATAATAATACTGGTTTAATGTGGGTTAAAGATCTGAAAACTGTGCCAGTCATTGGATCTCAAGCTGGTTCTGTCGCTGGAAATATTCCTGCAACCTCATATCAAAATGCCATTGCTACAGTAGCAGAAATGAATAAAACTGCCTATTGTGGGCATAATGACTGGCGGTTACCTTCAATAAATGAAATGTCAAGCCTGATTAACTATACTGCCAAAAATCCGCAAACTTATCTGACAACCAAAGGGTTTAGCAATCTTGCACCTGGTGATGGAGACTATTGGACAAGTACAAATTTTGCACCGAATCAGGAAGCACCATGGGCAGGGTATAACTGGATATCAATGATCTCAGAAACAGGTAAAGGAAGAACCGCTTTTTCTGTAGGAACATATAGTACTGAGGTAAAACAGCCTTCCGCATTATATGTATGGCCAGTGCGCAACACTTCTGTAGCTGGCAATGCAGTTACACCGATTTTAGCTACCAGTGACAAAGCGATAAATGGGAAGACTTGGCCAACTACTCGCTTTATACCTGATATTAGCGGGCAGTGTATGGTCGATAAATTAACTGGGCTAACCTGGATCAAAGATCAGGCTAATTTACAAACTATTGGTGCCTCAAATGTATTGGCTTTATATAAAGATGCCAAGGCTACTGTTGATCGTATGAATGCAACAGGGGTTTGTGGGGTTAAAGATTGGCATTTACCATCAGTAAAAGAACTTGGTACGTTAGTAAATTACAATAAACCTGATTTTGCCGCGTGGTTAAATAGCCAGGGGTTTAATATGCATAAAGCTGGTAACTATTGGAATAGTTTCTGGACTGGCAGCATTGTGGCAGAGACTGTTTCGCCAGGGTTTCCCGCCCGTGTCTGGTATATGAATAGCGATGGTGAATTTACTTTTGGTGTTCAGAGTAACATGTTAAATGTATTTCCAGTAACTTCGGCTAAGGTGAAAGAAGGCAAGCCATTAGCCGTGCCAACGCCAACTCCAGCACCTAGTCAGCCACAAAAATATCCTCTTGGTATTGGCAGTTATTCTGTTGGTAGTGTAGTACTTGGGCGGGATAACAAGCAGTACACATGCTTGCTTGAAGCTGCATGTAATTATGCATACTCTGAAGCGTATTATGATCCAGTTATTGGTCAGTGGGCAAGTTTTGCATGGCAAACAAGTGATACAACACCATCCAAGTATCCATACTTCCCAAATGGAATTGGTAGTTATGTAAATGGTACTGTCGTGATTAACGCTAGTGGTGAGTATTATAAATGTTTAGATAAACAGTTTTGTAATTTAGGTGATGCTTCTGATGCTCCGCTGGATAAATTCCCGAATAACATGACTTGGCAAAAAGTATCTGTCGCCGATCTGGAACCAAAACCAGTTCCTACGCCGACTCCTACTCCACTACCGACAGCAGCACCAGCAGGGCAATATCCTGAATATAATGCTAATGCAGGTAACTATGTTAAAGGTACTATTATAACCAGAAATGGGAATCAATACAGGTGTCTGGTAGCAGATTATTGTAATAACACAGCAAGCGCTTCTCTCTATGCTCCAGTTAGTGGTAGCTATGCCACAAGTGCTTGGGAACTGATAAATTATAAATCCTACCCTGCTGATTCGGTATTTCCTGTTTATCCTCAGGGACAAAGTAAATATCTTGAGGGGGATGTTGTTACGGTTAGTGGTAAGCAATACCGTTGCGTAAATACTGCTGCATGTAGTTCTACCTATAGTGGTTATGCTCCAACCGCTTCATATGGCGATACGGCTTGGAGTCCAGTGACTGACACTATGCAAGTATATCCAGCTGGGATTGGTAACTATTATATCGGTGATGTGGTAATCGGTAGTGATGGTAAACAATATCGTTGTAAAAATAGATCCTCATGTAACTACAATAATGGTACATATTATGATCCAGTTAATGGTAGCTATACAGCTACGGCATGGACAAAAATAGTCTAACTCAAATACTATGAGCATGTATATCTAATTTCTTCCTCGAGAGGTTGCAAAGCTGGATTCCAGCGATGCAGCCTTTTTTAAACTTCTTATTAGATTTTGTCTAATTCAGATGTAATAAAAAATGTAAATTGTACAAAATTGTCGATTGTGAATAATCTTATTAGCATTTATAATGGCATTGTTAACTATTACGTTTATGAGTTGAACAATATCACATTTAATAAGGAATATCCTCAAATGACTGAACTAATCCAACATAAACCAAGCCAAAACCTAAGGCTGGTATTGCTTTGCATAAGCTCTGCTCTGAGCTTGGCTGCGTGTAGCAGTAGTAGCGGTTCTGCTACTGGTGGTGGCGGTGGACAGAATAACGGAGATGCAAGTAGTTTACAGATTATCACGCCTAAAATCGTCTACAGT
>CAYIZV010000036.1:23979-28055 GCA_964367915.1 uncultured Neisseria sp. | reverse complement strand
ATACTTGTCTGCAGCACGAATAAATCAAATATTACAAACTAATGTAACTGGGACTTTTATTTGTTGCCGTGAGGCAATAAAACGCATGGCTTACAAAAATGGTGGAACAGGCGGTTCAATAGTGAATATTTCCTCTCGTGCGGCTGTGCTTGGCTCTCCACATGAGTATGTAGATTATGCCGCGTCAAAAGGCGCAATTGATACGATTACTACAGGATTGGCGCTGGAGTTAGCTGATCAAGGTATTCGGGTTAATGCAGTGCGTCCTGGAATCATCTATACTGAGATGCATGCTTCTGGTGGTGAAGCTGATCGGGTTGAGCGTTTGAAATCAAAAATACCAATGCAGCGAGGTGGTTACCCTAATGAAGTAGCCGAGGCCGTTTATTGGCTATTGTCTGAGAAAGCGTCTTTTACAACTGGTGCTTTCATTGATGTTAGTGGTGGAAGATAACGGTTTTATTATAAATCAGATTTTTATAAAGGTAAATATATGAAAAAATTAATTTTATTGGCATTGGTGGGGATAAATTGTTATGCATTAGACAGCAGCGAATCCAAAGAAATTACTCAAGGTGTAAGAAGCGCGATGGATCAATCAGTGAAATGCTGGAACGCAGGTGACCTTGAGTGTTTTATGAAAGGTTATGTCAATAGCCCGAAAACGTTGTTTATTTCTGGCGACAAATTTATTTATGGCTGGCAAAGTTCATATGATCATTATAAACAAAAGTATGGCAATGATAAAAAAGGTATGGGGCAACTTCAGATTAAGATTGATGGAATTGAAGCACTTGATGAGCAACATGCATTTTTATATGGACACTGGAAACTTCAGACTGAGAGTAAAGAGTACGCTGGAGTAACTTCATTATTATTTAAGAAAAATGATAATAAGTGGCAAATAATGGTTGATCATTCCAATTAAGACATTGTTGATAGTGCGTGTATCTAATTGAAAATCAAGCGGTATTTGCTCGATTTTTGTTATAATGCCCGATTAATGTTTTTCTTTGTAGGGATGTGGATATGATTAATACTGAGGATAAAAAACAAGGCGTTAAATTGCGCAATGAAGATAAATTATCCAGAATTCCAATTAAAGTAGTACCTTTAGCAGAACCGTTAAAAAAACCAGAGTGGATTAAAGTTAAATTACCGACTGGTGAAAATTTCAATCGGGTAAAAAACTTACTTCGTGAACATAAGCTACACACCGTATGTGAAGAAGCTAGTTGTCCAAATATCGGTGAGTGTTTCGATAAAGGAACTGCAACTTTTATGATTATGGGTGATATTTGTACCCGCCGTTGTCCATTTTGTGATGTTGGGCATGGAAAACCTAATCCATTGGATGTTAATGAACCAAAAGAAGTTGCGCGCTCGGTTGATATTCTCAAGCTTAAATATGTAGTAATCACTAGCGTTGATCGTGATGATTTACGTGATGGTGGAGCGGAGCATTTTGTTCATTGTATTCAAGAAATTCGTACGATTCGCCCCGAGACTAAGATTGAGATTTTAGTTCCTGATTTTCGTGGTCGTTTAGATAAAGCTTTGGAAATTTTGGCGGCCTGTCCACCTGACGTCTTGAACCATAATTTGGAAACAGTGCCACGTTTGTATAAAGCACAACGCCCAGGTGCCGATTTACAAAATTCACTGGATTTATTAAAACGCTTTAAGCAAATGCGTCCAGATATTCCAACTAAATCAGGTATTATGGTTGGGATTGGTGAAACTAACGAAGAAATTAAAGAGTTGATGTTATTAATGCGTGAGCATGATATTGAAATGATTACAATTGGACAATATCTGCAACCATCAAAACATCATTCGCCAGTATTGCGTTATGTTACGCCAGCTGAATTTAAAGAGCTGGAAGATTTTGCTTATCAAATCGGATTTAAACATGCTGCAGTTGGTGCGCTGGTACGTTCTAGTTATCATGCTGATCAACAAGCACACAACGCTGGTGTAGAATATTAAGAGAGCTGAGTATGAAAGGTCTGTATAGTATTCGTGTACTGATATTGATCAGTGGTATTTTATTTGCTACGGATAGCTTTGCAGCCAAGGCGCCACAGAGCTGTACTTTAGTTAGTGGTACTTTGGTGCAGCTACCAAGTAAACAGGTTTTTAAGTTTAATAAAGCGCGTAGCTATAATAATACTGGTTACCCAATGACTCATACTCAGTTTTATATCAAGGATGCGCAGGGCGAGATCTATAAAGTAGTGATGGATAATTTATTTTATACTAATCTGACTGCTGCACAATCCAGTATGAATAGTGATGCTGGAATTATTGATGATTTTACCCGTCGCTACTCTGTGGGCAGTAGTGTTGAAGCTTGTGGGAAGATTTATCATCGTGGTGCTGATACTGGAATCCACTTTGTTCATCCAAGTGGTTGTGAAAAAACTAAGTTTAATGGTTTTTTACATATTAACGGTTTGGATGTGAGTAATAATTCGCGCTACTGTAATGCTTGTTCTTGTAAGATTAGTTATAATTAAGAGGTTTTGATGAATCGTCGTGATTTTCTGAAATTTGGTGTTGGCGTGGGAGTTGGTTTTGCAGGTAGTAAGTTAATCAACTCAAATAATAGCTCTGCGCTGTTGGATAAAGTAATTGCTGAATCTTATACAGGACATTCAAGTAACACTTATTATTTTGACAGCCAAAATTCTCGCATTGAATTACCGACTCTGGTAGAAGATCTAAATTGTGATGTATGTGTGGTTGGTGGTGGACTAACTGGAGTCTCAACCGCATTGAAACTAGCTGAACGTGGTTACAAAGTGGCGTTACTTGAAGCACAAAATATTGCCGGGCAAGCTAGCGGTATGAATGGCGGTCAGGTTCTGACTGCCTATGAGTGTGGAATGGAATATTTTGAGGATAAATTTGGGGATAAAATAGCCAAGCAATTATGGAGCCTTTCTCTACAGGCCATAGATATAGTTAAAAGCAATATCAAAAACTATAATATCAATTGTAGCTGGCAATCGGGAACAGGTATCGCAGCCTATAAAGAAAAGCATTTTGCAGCATTACAAGAAGAATATGCGATTATGACTGAAAAATATGGCTATACGCAAGTGGAACTGTACGATAAACAACAAACGCGGACATTAATTGGCTCCGATCAATATTATGGGCTACTTTATGATCGCTTTGCAGGTCACATTCATCCCCTAAATTATGCTTTAGGCATAAGTCAAATTTGTAAGCAAAAAGCACAAATGTTTATCAATAGTCGGGTTACTGAGATTAAATTTAACCAGGCAGGCGGCTTGCATTATTTAACCGTCAATGGTAAGCATCAGGTGAAAGCTAAATTTGTGGTATTGGCCTGTAATTATCAAAATAGTTTATTTGCGCCCGAATTAGCTTATAAAGTAGTTAAATTTGATACTTATGTTATGGCAACGGAGTCACTCTCGCCAAGTCTTGCTCATGAAATTTTGCCAAATCGAATGGCAGTTTTTGACAGTCGCAATGTTATGAATTACTATCGTTTGACAGAGAACAATAATTTGATTTTTGGTGGTGGAGATACTTTTGGTAAACCGGATGTACCACAGGTGCAAAAATCGCTCTATAACGATTTAATCAATACTTTTCCGCAATTAGCCGGAGTTAAGGTTAAAAATTTTTGGTATGGTGCTGATAGTATGACGTTAAATTTAGCACCGAATTTTGGGCGTTTGCATGATACTGTTTATTATGCGCAAGGATACTCTGGACAGGGGTTAGCATTAAGTAATTTAGCCGGACAAATTATTGCCGATGCAATCATCGGTCAGTCAGAAAAGTTTGATATTTTTGCGACGATCAAACCACTTGAAATCACCAATATCGGTGTAGTTCAACAAGCCTTTGTGAAGATGGGTTCTTATTATTTTCGCATGAAAGATTACCTTGAATAAGGTGTTGTCGCCTATAACTTATGTATTTTCTATATTTCCAGCTATCTGTATATCTTCTGATTAATTAATCTTCCTAATATTTGGCATGCTTTTGAATTTGTGATAGTTAAAATTTATCAACTCTATAGAAATAATTGATTG
>CAYIZV010000036.1:0-23879 GCA_964367915.1 uncultured Neisseria sp. | reverse complement strand
GCTAGATTTATGCTGGCGCTGGGTTTCACAGTTTAATCAATAATCTCAAAACTAAAGCTAATATTAGCAGTTTTACCCAGCATTATCGAAACTGAGCAATACTTTTCTGCAGAAAGATCAATCGCTTTTTGAACTTGTTCACGTGTTAAGTTGCCTTCCAATATAAATTTAAACTCAATTTTGGTGAAAACTCGTGGTGCTTCAGGAGCTTGTTCGGCAATTAATTGGGCACTACATTCTCTGATGTCATGGCGTGATTTACGTAAAATATTGACAATGTCATAGCTCATACAACCAGCAGCACCCATTAAAACGATTTCCATCGGGGATGGTCCGAGATTATTGCCACCTGATGCAATCGGTGCATCCATTAGCAGTGCGTGACCTGAGACACTCTTAGCCAAAAAGCCATATTCTTTAATCCATTTTATGCTTGCTTCCATTTTAGTTCCTTAAAATACGTTGATAAAAACTCCAGACAATTCCAAATGCCAGCCAGATAAGTGCGATTAGCTGTGAAAAGCCAGAGGATAAAATAATTATGGTTGCAATACTCAGGCAACCTAAAAGAGGGACAAATAAGTGTAGCATGAATCGCGAAGATTTATACTGAATAAAATAAACCTTAATTACCGCTAAATGAAGCATGAAAAATGCTGATAGCGCACCAATATTGACTAATGAAACTAAGATATCCAAACCGTCGGCTACTCTTGCGGCACTTACCGCAATGATTAAAGTCAAGCTGGAGGAACTTAACACCGCTAAAACAGGTGTACCAGATTTGCGATTGGTTTGACTTAATTTATCACTAAACACACCATCGCTGGCGATTCCATAAACCAAACGACTGGATGCAGCAACTGCAACCATGGCAGCACAAGATGCGCCAAAAGCCTTGACTAATGCTAGTGCCGATGAGAGTATCGGCGACATTCCTTGATTGATGATGCTATAGTAGGCTTTACCCTGTAACTCTGGATGAGTGCGGAAGTATTCTGGTGAATTTAAAGCTAAAACTCCGCCAACAAAACTTTGCAAGATAAATAAGAATCCTGCAATGATTAAGCACACCAAAATAGCGCGACCTAAAGTATTTTTAGGACCATTATGTTCTTCGGCAAAAGTTGCAATTCCATCAAAACCCAAGAAAGATAATACTGCAACCGAAACTGCTCCGATTAAGGATTTGAATGAAAATGTACCAACTCCAGTAAATGGTGAAAGAATGTTGCGTGGTGTATCATGCATAAAAATTAAATAGACACCAAATATTAAAATTAACGATAATACGATTAAACCAGCGATCAAAATAATTCTATTGAAAATAGCGACACGCTTAATTCCGCGAATATTCAAACCTAGGGTAATTATTACTGCGCATAGAGTAAAAATCCATGCTGGGATCTGTGGAATTAATGCATTAAACGCAATTCCACTAAATAAATAAGCAACCGCAGGGATTAGTACATAATCTAAAAGCATCATCCAGCCACTTAAAAATCCAATTTTGGCACCAAAAGCAGTTTTGGCATAGGCATAAATTGAGCCTGATTTAGGCACGGCAAGCGCCATTTGCACGTAAGACATCGCAGTTAAACTCATCACGGCAGTGGCTAAGAGATAAACCGATGCTACTGCGCCATTACTTTTGGCATCTAAGACCCCAAAAATTCCAATTGCAGATGCAGGACCGATAAAAATTAGTCCGTTAGTAACTAAATCCCAAAAAGTTAGTTCTTTTTTGAGTTTTCCACGAATGTTCATGGGTGCTTCTTTCATAATTAAATCAGAGTTATTTTCACATGATTATAGCAGCTTGTGATTTGTGCAGCAAAGGTAAATTAACGATATATACTGCAATTTACAAAGTCGTAATTCAGTAATTATTTATCGAATAACAATAAAAAAATAATTGCAATATAATAATTAGAGTGGTAGTATTATGCCCTGAGATCTCAAATTCATATACTCATTGTCCCTGAATCTTGGACTTTGTTGGATTTCAAAAAAGACTCCTTACATAGCTCTGTCTACATGGCGTCGTCTTTTTTATCAGTCCTTCGCGTCCGAGAGTCAAATACTACGAGTATGTATTCAAACACGTTTGTTTTTCACTAATATGTTGCAAATCTGATTGAGTCATAATGCTTAAAAAAGATTATTTTATAAAGGATACTCATATGGATAATAAACTAACTACCCTTTGTCGGCGAATGCTGTTGTTATTTCGCTTTTTGTTAATTGCGTTACCGCTAATTACAATTTTCAGCTGGATTTTCCCTGTTAATGATTTTAGTATGACAGCGTATCTTGGACCAACTATCGGTCACTCGATTAATGGCGATTTAAAAACTGCTCTGCAGAAATTTCAGTGGAATAATAAAGCATTTGGTATCACTGGAGCGCTGATAAGCCTTTTGCCGCTATTAGTGGGCTTAAGTAAAATAATTCAATTATTTAAGAATTATATTCAAGGTAATATTTTTAGTACGGCTAATGCTAAAATTTACGGAGTTTTGGGTTATTGGTGCTTACTGAGTGCTTTACTTTTTCAACCATTAAGCGATGTCTTATATTCATTGGCGATTTCGATTAATTATCCGGCGGGTCATCGTTATATTGCTTTTGGTTTTGGTAATACTAATCTTACCGCGATAATCTGCGGTGCTTTTTTGATTATAATTGCTCATGTGATGCGAGTTGGGCATAAGATTAACGAAGAGCAAGAACTTACGATTTAAGGATGTAAATCATGGCAATAATAATTGAACTTGATGTAATGTTAGCACGGCGTAAAATGAAACTGCAGGATTTGGCGGAACAAGTTGGAATTACGATACAAAATCTTTCAATCTTGAAAACTGGTAAAGCTAAAGCGATTCGTTTTGAAACTCTCAATGCAATTTGTAAAGCTCTGGAATGCGAGGCTGGCGATATTATAAAATACATATCAGATTAAAAGAATGTAAAGATTTAGATTTAGTTTGTACATGCGTTCAGCAGTCGATGTTGAACAACCCCGATTACCATCTCAGAAATTTTGCAATTATAGTTATTTACGTTTTAAAAATGAAAAAACGGTTGCTCTGCTATAGATGACGCATTCTCGCTGGTATTTTTTAACCTATGCAACTGTAGTGATAAGAATAAATCGCTTGCTTTACTAACTCTCGATTCTTATTTAACGTATGCTAATTTAACCAGATACTAGTGACTTCATGTATAATAATTGGTAAAACAATATGTTCTGACGTTATGAGTGATTTTGTTAAGGTAATAAATGAACACGAAGAAAAATCAACTTGCATTTAAGTCTGCACAAGGTGAATTATGGCACCAAGAGTATTTAGATAATACCTCGATGTCGCCTTCAGTTAAAGATTCAAAGCTATCACAGGAAAAGCTATCTTATGTAGCACCTGCTATAATGCTTTTTTCTGCGTTTGATACTATATTAAATAATCTCGATGGTGGTGGTGATAACGTCTCTGCGGGAGCACAATCTTAAGAAAGGTATTACGATATGATGCGTACTAAAAAAAAAATAATTAGCTGCTGTACTGTAATGATGGCTTTAGGTGCATCATTTGCATCTACTTTGCAATTAGGAACTACTTCGGTTGTATTGGTAGCAGGACAGACTGTCGAAGTTCCTTTATCTAGTGATTTACCAATAGCGGCAAATTTAACTGCAAGCGGTGCATTTGAAGCTGGTGATGTCACATTTACTGCCGGTCCAGAATGTCATTTGTCGCCTCGTGACTGTACCTTATTAATTACTGCGTCCCCCAACAGTAAAGATTATACAGCAGTGCCAGTAAGAGTAAGTGAAGCTGCTGCTAACAATATGCCGGTTTTTACTTTGTCAGTGGTTCATCCGGGAGAACCATTGCCGGTTAATGTCGAATTACCTAAGAATTATTCATTGCCGCCGATGTTTGCTAATCAACAGGATAGTAATAAGACAACTACTGTCACCAATATCACCGAGCATTCCACATCTAGCGTAAATTCTACGCCTGCGCCACTGCAACGTTCGGGTAACGCATTGTTTTATGCTGTGGCAGAGCCACACCCTGGATTAATTGGGCTCAGCGCTCAAACCAGTAATAATTTCACGGAAAGCACTAATGGTCCAGCATATCAAATTGTAGCTTTGACCAATAATGATGTCAGTCAGCCGTTATCGGTGGCAATTACTGGAGCTGGTGCGGATAGTTTTAGCATTGATAATGAAGCTTCTGATTATGGAGCAAATAAGAATTGCGCAACCACAGCTAATATCGCTGCTGGAGATTCTTGTCTGGTAATTGTAAAATCTAAAGTCGGAGATCCGCGCCAAGCGCCACAAACTGCTACACTGACTGTTCAGGGTAATAGCAATAATATCACTTCGTTTAACTTAACTGATACTACCTATGTTTATGTTGCTGGTGGCTTTAATAATTTGGGTAATGCCAGCGTATCAGGAGGAGATCTTCTCGCTCAATGCACCGCAGGAACATGTTCCAATGCATTGCAAGGGACAAGCGGAAATAATTATGCCTCAACCAATTTCAGCGTTGGACAGTGGATTAATGCATTGGCTGTCACACCTGCAGGCAATTTGATAGTAGGAGGAGTCTTTGGTGAAATTGGAGGAGCCACGTCAGGTGCGACGAGTGGCACTGCTGCATTACTGGCACAGTGTACGCCAGGCAGTGTGGCGGGCAATGCCTGCATTAACCAAATAGGCACTGGCATTTCCAATCCTTATGCGTTTAATAATGCTTATATTAATGCGATAACCCCTCCTCAATCTACCAACTTCATGTATTTAGGCGGAGATTTTACTAATATTAGGGGTTACTCCGTAACTTCCGGTCAAAAAATGTTGGCGAAATGTGGATATAGTGGGACATCTCCCAATCAGACGTGCAATAGTTATCTTGGAACAGGGGTCGTCTCAACTCGATATGCTAATAAAGCTATCAGCGCTGTAGATTATTTTAATAGTCAGGTGAGTGTTGGTGGATTATTTACACAAATTAACAATTACCCGAGCTCAGCCCCCTCAAGTGGTACGACGTTTGCCAGTTGTACTTCCTCAGTTTGTAGCCAAGGTATGGGTTATGATAATCCTAATGGTTCAATCTTAGGAATGACCGATGATGGGATAAACCTGTATATGGGTGGAGTATTTACTCAAATTGGAGGATATGTTGATAATGACGGCGGTTATCCTCTGGTAGCTTGTACCGTTGGAACCACTACAACATGCAATAATGCATTAGCTGGCACTAGCGATGCCAATAATTATATTCAGGGTCTCACTTATTCTGGAGGTAACTTGTATGTTGGAGGCAGATTCACTACTATTGGTGGCGCAACGCCAGTTAGTGGTGGTAATATGTTAGCGGTTTGTACCCCTGGTGGAACATGTTCCAATTTTGTTACTGACAATAACCCTTATGCTAGTGGAACGGACTGGGGCGGGGTTATCTCTGCGATCGCAGTGGGCAATCAAACTAGTATTACCGCAAATTAGTTATTGAACCTAGATATAGAATGATTACCAGCTATTTTTTCAGCTGGTAATCCTTTTATTGTACAAAATCAAACAGATGTAGAGTTCCATAAATTTTTTATTGTGATGGTTTCAGAGTGTTTATCATAATTATTTGACATTATGAGAATAATCTCGGTATAATGCCGGAGATTAATTTTTTAGTCTTTTTATTTAAAATTTATTTTGTGAGTATTAAAATGCAAAAAAATCTCATGCAGTTTATTCATGGCAGTGGCATAATGCAATTAACATTTAATTCAAATACAGATTCTACTTCTATCATCGCTCACATTTCTTGTTGTTGTTGCTAAGCGCACAAATCATTTGATTACTCTTTAGTAATCGACTCTTTATTTTACAATAAATTTAAAATCAACTAGATACTGGTTATATATTCATCGTTTTTGCATCTTGGTTTTTGTTGCGATCTACAAAAAGAGTTGTAATTTTATTTACATCTTATATTTTTGTTATTCGTCCATACATCCAAGTATTAAATACCTTGAATCTAGTTATTAATTAGCTTCTATACTCATCGTCTTTGAATCTTGTACTTTGTCGGATTTTAAAAAAGGCTCCTTGTGTAGTTCTATCTACACTGCGTCGTCTTTCTTCTCAATCCTTCGCGTCCAAGAATCAAATACTACGAGTATACATTAGGCTAATTATTATACTGTTTTGCATTTGGCAAAATACAAGTAACTAGTAGCTGCTATTGTGTATCCAAAGGTGGACAATATGTCACAACAAACTGAAATATTTAGATTAAATCCAATGTTTAATTGGTTTAATATCAAAAAATCTGCAATTCATGGTTTAGGTCTTTTTAGTGCTAAGCCAATAAAAGCTGATGAGCCGCTAGGTATTGCATTAATAAAAAAAGCCCAGAGCGCAAATTATCTCGAGCATTTGATCGAGGGTTTTGGTTATCAAACCGAAAACGATGATTGGTTAAGGGTCATTGGAGTGCGTTTCATTAACCATAGCCCAGTTTCCAACATTCGTTTGGAGTATTACAATGATCGGGTTCTCGCTTTTGCTAAACAGGAATTAGCACCAGAAACTGAAATTACTGCTAATTATGCTGAGATTTATCGGGAAATTAATTTACCAGTTCCTGATTTCTGCATCTAAGGCTCTAACTATAACAAACAAATAATCAATAATTTATACTAGAAAGAATATAAAATGAAAATCGAATCTTTATTAATACATGGTGGCGTTGATGGTGATCAAGAAACTGGTGCGGTAAGTGTGCCGCTATATTTGACCTCCACTTATAAACAGGATGGGATAGGTAATCATCGTGGTTATGAGTATTCTCGAACTGGCAATCCAACTCGGTTTGCTGCTGAAAAATTAATCAGTGATCTTGAAGGCGGGTATGCTGGTTTTGGTTTTGCTTCTGGAATGGCAGCAATTACTGCGATATTGATGCTGTTTAAGGCTGGTGACAAGATTTTGTTATCTGCCAATGTTTATGGCGGAACATTCCGTGTTTTGGATAAGATATTTTTAAATTTTAAGCTCGAATATGAGTTAGTTGATACCAGTGATCTAAGTCAGGTCCAGGCTAAAATTGATTCTACTGTGCGGGCGATTTTGATTGAAAGTCCAACCAATCCGCTGATGCAGGTAACAGATATTCAGAGCATTGCAAAATTGGCACAAGATAATAATATTTTGACTATTGTCGATAATACCTTCATGACACCTTATCTACAACGTCCAATCAACTTAGGTGCGGATATCGTTATTCATAGCGCGACTAAATATTTGGGCGGACACAGCGATCTGATTGCTGGTTTGGTAGTAGTGAATTCCAGCGAATTAGCAGAACGGATTCATTTTATTCAAAATGCAACTGGTGGTGTGCTTAGTCCTTTTGACTCATGGCTTTTAATTCGCGGAATTAAAACTTTGGGAATTAGGATGGATCGCCATTTGGAAAATACAACTAAGATTAATCAATTCTTACTCAGAAATTCAGCAATTGATAAGATATACTATCCCGGGCAATCCAATCATAAGCAAGCAGATATCCAAGATAAACAAGCAAATGGCGCTGGGGCGATTGTTTCGTTTGAACTAAACGCATCGTATAATGTCAATAAGTTTCTGACTAGCTTGAAATTAATTACTCTCGCAGAAAGTTTAGGCGGTGTTGAGTCCCTAATTTCCCACCCTGCAAGTATGACGCATGCGGCAATTCCGCTGGCAATTCGTCAGGAACTTGGGATTAAAGATAATTTAATTCGACTCTCAGTTGGTATCGAAAATGTGGATGATTTAATCAGTGATCTAGAGCAAGCTTTAGTAGCTGCCCAAGGAGTAATTTGATGAGCTATATCAATGATATTCGCGAATTGATCGGTAATACACCATTATTAAAAATCAATAATTTTCAGTTGCCGGAAAATGTCAGTCTTTTTGCTAAACTGGAATATTTAAACCCGGGTGGCAGTGTAAAAGATCGCATTGGTATGGTAATGATTGCAGATGCTGAGCGCAGTGGTTTGCTTAAATCAGGCTCTACGATTATTGAAGCAACGGCAGGGAATACTGGCTTAGGAATTGCTATGGCAGCGCTTAACTCTGGTTATCGGGTAATTTTTGCCGTTCCGGAAAAGTTCTCAATTGAAAAAATAACCTTAATGAAGGCATTGGGTGCAGAGATAGTTATTACGCCACGTGAAACTGGAATGCTCGGTGCACAGGAAAAAGCTCAGCAATTATTGCAGGAGATTGACAATTCAATTTCACTAAAACAGTTTGAAAATGTGGCAAATCCTGATATTCATTATCGAACTACTGGACCAGAAATTTTCGCGGCACTAAATGGTAAAGTCGATTATTTTCTGGCTGGTGCTGGTAGCGGTGGAACTTTTAGCGGGATTGCACGTTATTTGCGTGAACAGAACCCTAAATTAGTTACTATATTGGCTGATCCACATGGCTCAACTATGGGTGGTGGTGAGGCAGCTTGTTATAATATGGAAGGAATTGGCAACGATTTTATTCCTCAAACGATGGATATTAACTTAGTTGATGAGGTAGTAAAAGTTAATGACGAAGAAGCATTTAGCCATGCCCGCTTATTAGCGCAAAAAGAGGGTGTCTTGGTTGGCTCATCTTCTGGCGCAGCACTTGCCGCCGCGTTAAAATTTATTGCAACACTAAAAACTGGCGGAAATATTGTAACATTATTTCCTGATCGTGGAGACCGTTATTTTAGTAAAGGTTTATATGTGTAATATCATAGTTGAACCAGACTGTTGGAAAATTGTTGTTTGAGTTTTATCAACCATGTTTGCATTCACAAATTGAGAGATGGTATTGCCATCATCGAGATAGACATGGTTGATGTTTTCAGTTTAGCCTTTAGCATCTTGTATTTCAAAGCATAACAATACGCTCATTATATCCATTTATCGTTGACTTGACCTTGAGAGATTTTTTTAAGTGCGGGCGTTTATATCGTTCCCCATGGAATTACTCTTTTTTGCGAGTTTGAAGTTGCTTCTTGGCTACAATTAGCACTTTGGGTTTCCAGTGTTATAATGGAGCCGTAACGTCCATCTTGTGATGAAGTTAGTTTTATCTGACAGCTGATGGCACCAGAAGAATCTTTGATTGTTGCAGAGCTTGCTGTTATATTGCTAATATTTTTGTCAGAAGTAAAATTAACATGATGTATATTAGACCATTCACTCGAATTACTTGTAGCTTCAATAGTTACTGCAAAATTAAAAGTCTGTGAATTGATAGTCTTGCTAAAGTTAATATTTTGTTTCCAAATACTACCAGTTTGACTGCCATAAAAAGAAAACCACTTTATAGATGAAGTCTGATTATCGTTATTCAATCTTATATCATCGTGAATTAGCCCCTCTGCATCTTCAACTGTTATATCTAACGCCATTAAATTGAGACTGGTTATACATAGTGCTAAAAAAAGCATAATTAGTTTTTTCATTTTTTTATCCTTGGGAAAATTTATTTTATTTACTTGCTGGAGTAATTATCCATTTAATTATAGATCACACACAATCATCAATTTTGTTTATGCTCACCTGCGATAACGTTAGATCAAATTCAGACACGCAGACAATCTTCAAACTTGGTAAAATAGTGGGTTAAATCAATACTTCACATAGGATAATTCATGCAAGTTAATCAAATTCGCCGTAAATTCTTAGAGTTCTTTCAAAATAAAGGACATGAAATAGTTAAATCCAGTTCGCTGATTCCACACGACGACCCAACTTTATTATTTACTAATGCTGGAATGAATCAATTCAAAGATACTTTTTTGGGCTTGGAAAAACGTGATTATACCCGTGCCACAACTTCGCAAAAATGTGTGCGTGCTGGTGGTAAACACAATGACTTGGAAAACGTTGGTTACACAGCTCGCCATCATACATTCTTTGAAATGCTGGGTAATTTTAGCTTCGGTGATTATTTCAAAACAGATGCGATTAAATATGCGTGGGAATTTTTAACTTCGCCTGAATGGTTAAATCTACCGAAAGACAAACTATATGTAACGGTTTATCATACGGATGATGAAGCATTTGAAATCTGGAACAAAGAAATCGGACTTGCCGCTGAGCGGATTATTCGTATTGGTGATAAGGCATCTGGTGGTTCTGATAATTTCTGGCAAATGGGTGACACTGGTCCTTGCGGTCCATGTACCGAGATTTTTTATGATCATGGTGCGGATATCTGGGGTGGTTTACCTGGTACTCCTGAAGAAGACGGCGATCGTTTCATTGAAATCTGGAATAACGTTTTTATGCAGTTTAACCGTGATGAAAGTGGCAAATTACATCCATTACCTAAGCCTTCTGTGGATACCGGGATGGGTATTGAACGTATTTCTGCGGTATTGCAACATGTTCATAGTAACTATGAGATTGATTTATTTGTAAAATTAATTGATAAAGCGGCGCAAATCACACAGACACAAGATAAAACCAATGCATCGTTAAAAGTGTTAGCAGATCACATTCGTTCAGTGTCATTCTTGGTTGCGGATGGAGCGTTGCCATCGAATGAAGGACGTGGTTATGTTGTGCGTCGGATTATTCGCCGTGCAATTCGTCATGGTTATAAATTAGGTCGTCGCGAACCATTTTTTAATCAACTCGTTGCTGAGTTAGTTAGTGAAATGGGTGATGCTTACCCTGAGTTGATTCTTAATCAAGAGTTAATTGAAAAGACTATTTATCAGGAAGAAGAACGCTTCTTCCAGACTATTGATAATGGTATGACTTTGATTCAAGCTGAATTGGCTAAAAAAATTAACATTCTCTCTGGTGAAGTAGCGTTTAAATTATACGATACCTATGGTTTCCCATTGGATTTAACTCAAGATGTTTGTCGTGAACATGATGTAGCGGTAGATATTGAAGGCTTTGATAAAGGCATGGCGCATCAGCGTGAGATGGCTAAAGCGGCTGGTAAATTCAAAATGACAGGTGCTTTGGATTATAACGGTAATGAAACAAAATTTGCTGGTTATGATGAAGTATCGTGTGAAGGACAAGTTACTGCGCTTTACAAAGATGGACAGCCAGTTACACAATTGCTCGCTGGTGATGACGGTGTTGTGGTGCTTGATAATAGCGTATTTTATGCCGAATCAGGCGGACAAATTGGCGATGTTGGTACGTTATCAATTAACGGTGGTGTGAGCTGTTTGTTTGCAGTCGAAGATACTCAGAAAGTTCGTGCCGCAGTGCACGGACATAGTGGTAAATTAACCCATGGTTCACTCAAGGTTGGTGATAATGTAGTGGCAACGATTGATTTACACCAGCGGATGGCAACTGCACGAAATCATTCGGTAACTCATTTATTGCATAAAGCGCTACATGAAGTAATCGGTAGCCATGCAACACAGAAAGGTTCGCTGGTTACTGCTGAATCAACCCGTTTTGACTTTGCCAATGATAAGGCTTTGACCGCAGCGCAAATTGAAGAAATCGAACGGATTGTTAATCATGTAATCATGCAAAATTACGAAGTAGCTATTGATGAAATGAGCTATGATGATGCGATTAAAGCTGGTGCGATGGCGTTATTTGGTGAAAAATACACTGATGAAGTTCGCGTAGTTAAAATGGGCGAGTTTTCTACTGAGCTTTGTGGTGGAACGCATGTAATTCAAACTGGCGATATTGGGTTCTTCTCAATCGTGAGCGAGGGCGGTATTGCAAATGGTGTGCGTCGGATTGAAGCAATCACTGGTGAAGCTGCACTTAAGCGCATGCAAAAAAATATGGCAATTTTAGATGTTGCTCGTGATCAACTAAAAGCACAGAGTAATGATATTCTCTTCGAGAAGATTAATGCAATTTTGGCGGATAATAAAGCCCAAGCTAAAGAAATCGCTGATCTTAAAGCTAAATTAGCTGCGTATCAGGCTGAAGAGTTGCTTGATCAAGCAACTACTTTAACCAGCGGTGCCAAGCTATTGATTTTACGCATGGATAATAGTGAAAACAAAGCGATGGTTGAATTAACCGAGAAAATTAAAGACAAATTGGGTAGTGGAATCGTGGTTATCGGTGCTGCCAATGGTGAACGAGTTAATTTGGTGGTTGGGGTTACTAAAGATTTAACCAGCCAGTATAAAGCTGGGGATTTAGTTGGTAAACTATCGGCTATTGTTGGTGGTAAAGGTGGCGGTCGCCCAGATTTGGCACAGGCTGGTGGTAGTGATATTGCTAAACTTGGTGAAGCATTATCTGCTGCCAAGACACTCATTAGCTAAGTTACTAAAATTATTTGCTAATAAATGCCTCACAGAATTACGTGGGGCATTTGTTTTGCATGATTAATTTAACCGTTCTGTTTTTTATTGACTTCAATTTCCAATTGATTATACTGCATGAATACAACAGATTATGGGTGTAAATTATTACACCCATAATGAGATTAAGGGTCATGAGTTTTGCTTGCTTTGTTTGGATTTTATGAAATTAATTCAGTTTATTATGTGTTTGTAGTTAATCTTTAGTTTTCATGCTAAGTAAAAGACCATGTTATGCAATGGAAGAGAAGCTCTTATTGACTCTTGCTAAATATATTAAAATGCCCCGTGTGTTAGCTTTACTGGAAATAGTGATTATCATGAAAAAACTTCTCCTTTTAATTGATTTACGCGTGGAGGACTATGCCTTAATTCCTTTCCAAAATACTTATACTGGAACTGCGAATATAGTAACTGGAGGTGTTCAATACAATTTCTGATAAATTAGTTAACTAAAAAGCATAAATATAAAACAACATAAAAAAATAAATTAGGGAAGTTATTGATGAAAAGCAAACATATAAAAAATGTGGTAAGCATGATAGTGCTGAGTACATTAGCAGCGTGTAGCGGTAGCGGGAGCTGCAATTCAACTGATGGTGGAAGTGGTGGTGGAGCAAATACCGGAGATTTATCCAAGCTAACTTTCACAGCACCAAATATAGTGCCATCAATGCCAACTTTAGTTGGTCAAGGCTATATCGTAGCCAATAACGGTGGAACAACAGCGCTAAATCACTTGAGTTATTATGTTACTAGTCCGATCGGTGGTGGAAGCGGTATTACTGTCGATCCAGTTAGTGCGGCGGAGTGTAAAGAGATTCCAGCACAAGGGAATTGTGTATTCAAGGTATTTGTACCAAAAGGAACGGTAGCTGGTAGTTTTGTAATGAATGCGAAACAAGTTGTAACTTCATCCGTGGCTGGTTTATTATCGAATAAACAAGGTGCAGATATAAACCCTAGTACCGTAATCGGAATCCAACAATCATTATACAATAACCAAACAGGAGCAAATGGAATTAGCCTATATTACTATACTACAGTAATAGCCGGTACTACTTATGTAATAGTAACTGGAGCAGTTAATTCAGCCAATGTTGGTTCATTTAATAACGTAGTTCTGGTAGATGGTAATAGTTCAGTGCTACCTAATCAACAAGCAATAAGTGGTAATCTCGGCGCAGGGTTAACTAATCTAGCACAAGGAGCAACTTTTGCGATAATGCTACCTGTTCCTGCGGGCAGTGATGCTACTCAGGTAATCAAGATTCAAACCCAAGAAGTTGATGCCAATGGTAAAGTTAGTAATATTCAAACAGGAACGTCAAGTTATAACTTATCTACAACAAGTAATGTCGGTATAGTAAATCTCCTTCCTGGAGCAGTATACCTTACATCAGACAATCCTGAACAAATTCTGACCTTCTATAATAATGGAGATGCAGCAGCTCAACTTCAAAGTATAGTTAGTAGTAATCCAAATGTTGAATTAGTATTTAATCCGGCAAATCTCAATGCTAATGGTACCTCTACTGCAACGTTAAAACTTAAAAACACCAGCACGGCAGCAACTACAGGCAGTGTGACGCTAACTTATAACAATGGGCAAGCAGATGTATCACAAACTGGCTCGGTAGATCAGAATGTAGATCCAGCACCAAATCCAACGCCTACGCCAACTCCAACACCTAGTCCGAAGCCACCTGCACCAACTGCAGGGTTGACGGCTACGTATACTCCAGCGAACTTTGATGCGACAACGGCAAACTTAAGTACGACAAGGACAGTAATGCTAAAAAATACTGGAACCAGTAATGAAACCGGATTTGCGTTTACCTTTACTCCAAGTGGTGCATATGTGCTTGGAGATGGAACAGCACCAGCATGTACAATTAGTGGAACTACAGTAACTAATACTTTGGCACCAAATGAAGAATGTAATTTAACGATAACTTACACCAGTCCAAATACTAGCGCAGGTAGCTATACTGGTTCAATAGATATCGCATATAACTATAATGGTAGCACCCCTGCGAGACTCCATTAAGTCAATCGTTTAATACCAATATTAGCCAGTCTAGTGCAAATTTAAGTAGTGTAGCGAATACAGTGAATGACTTTGGAAGTTTACCAGACAATAATAGCGCGACTTCACAGCTAACTTTCAAACTACATAATAGTGGAGAGGCTGCTGCTAGTTCTCTGAACTTTACAAATAGTAATAACACGCTGTTTAGTATCTATTCATTAAGTTCACCAACACCGGTATGTATTACTAATGGTAGTGGAACATTGGCAGCGGGAGCTGATTGTTACTATGGTGTGCAGTTTGGTGCAGTAGCTCCAGCCACTCCTCCTGGAACTGAGAGTAATACAACCACAGTAAATTACGCATGGTCATCGGGTGGGGCTAGTGCCTCTCCAAGCATAACGCAGACCATGAGCGGGGTAGTTACTACTTCAACTGCTGCTACAATCGGTTTATCTTCTGCGGAATCAAGTGGCTTTGCTGGTGGAGATGGCACAAATGGTACACCGTATCAAATCCAGGTGAATACTCCTGCAACATTAACCTATACTTATACCAATACTGGTACTCAGGCAGCGAATAGCTTCTATGTTTCAAATACTACTTTATCAAGTGGTTGGACAAGAAGTATCGCAAGTACTTGTCCAGCTACTTTGGGTGCAGCTATTACTTTGAGTAATGCGAACGGTTCCAATAGTTGTACTGTGGTATTTACGATCAATAAAGGTTCATCAGGAACAAGCAACTTTAACCAGAATGCAATGACAGCACACTGGGTAGATCAGGCAAATCCAGGTGGGATTCCTCAACCAGCTGCAAGTAATATTAGCTATACTAATGTATATGCAGCAGCTGTTGTAACCGCAGTAATGAGTAGCAGTACAACTGGCAGTCCGACAATAACTAATCCAACCGCGAATACTGATTTTTACATAGTTTACACTTTAACTGGTGGTTATAATGTAAATATGAGTTACGGCGTGAGCTTTGGAGGTACAGCAGGAACACCAGCGATGCAAGTGAAAGCATCAACTCCGACAACCTGTGCTGTAACGACGGCAAATCCAACGTGTTACATCACAATCAGTAGTGGTGGAGCAGCGACGGCTCAGAGCATAACGTATTCTCCAGTGAGCCCAGCGATAACGCCTACTCCAGCTAGTAGTGGTAGTTTTAATGTAGTTGCGCAAGCTGTAACCTGTAATACAAATTGTATTTTTATTACTAATTTTGAATATGGATATTCAGGAAAATTAGATACTGGTGGTGGTCGTTCAGGTGTTCCTGGTATACCTGCCGCTAGTGGTGAATTAGGAGCAGATGCAATATGTCAATACGAAGCTTATGAGAGCGGATCAGTAATTCCAGCAGGTAAAACCTTTAAAGCCTTGATATTAGACTCAAATCGAACTCCATGCGGTAGTCTTGGTTGTGGAGAGTCGGTTGATGCAGGTTTTGAATCCAATTGGATAGTTCGTCCGAATACGAGTTTCTATACTACGGATGGTAATTTCTTTATGACTAGCGATGCAAATGGTATATTTGAAAGTAGCTATACTCAAAATCAAATTCTTGATTCCAAAGGTAATCCTGTGAGTACTACACTAGAGTTTTGGATGGGTATGTCATGGCTACTTATCGAAAGCAACATTGACCCATCAAATATTTCAGCATGGACATCAATTGGTGGAAGCTTAAATCAAACACCACCATCTAATAACTTCTGGTTATACGGCGGTGGTGGTGCGGGTGGAACTGCGGCTAATTGTACTAATTGGACAAGTATATCTCCAGCAAATGGCTACGTTGGTGATAATGGTCAGTATCCGAATTCAATGTATGGCATAGCTGCATTATACTCCAATTATGGGTTCTTTTCTGCTCCAGCGGCTGTAAGTACAACAACGCTTAATGGAGCTGGTGTACGACCTACACGTTGGAATGATACTAATCTCTATAGTTGTAGCTTGGGTAAAGCGTTAATATGCATACAGCAGTAACCCTAATTTGTCTATTGTAAAAAAATCCATATTTAAAATGCCTCACAAAATATATGTGAGGCATTTATTTTAAACTAAACTTAAATTAATTCAAAATTACAAGATTGTGAAAGTGGCAACTCCATAGATCATGCTGCTTTCAATGGTCGTTGCGTTATTTAGAGATATTCGTGCATTGATCGAAGTTTGTTGCATTCGCAAAAACTCCATTAATACTAAAGCGCTCGGGTTTATCTCTGGGACATCTAAAAAGATATGGGCTTGCGGATCTGATTTTTGTATCAGATTTGCAAATAGTTTATGGGCAATCTCACGGTTTTCTGCAAACAAAGGTCCAACCTGATAGCCGTCGTGACATTGACGAATAGTTCCATAGCCACGAACATAATTATGATCATAATAAACCAGTGTATGATGATGTTGTAACCATTTATGCATGAAATCCCGACGTTCAGTAGTAATAACTTTGCTATCGAAGTCTAATAATTGAGCAAAGTCAATCTGATCAAGAGGCTTAATAGCCGGGTCTTCGATTAGTTCAAAGTCGTTGCGGCGTAATCTATAACGAATATTGCGATGAGCTAATTTAAAACCAAATTGTTTAAACCATTCTAATTGCTCAATTTTGCAATCGAGTGTGCAAGCTGAATCACCTACGTATTTCATGACTGCATCCCATAGCTGATGCCCATACCCTAAATGGCGGAACTCTTTATCAACATAATAAAGACCGACAAAACACTTTTTAGCTACCGGGCGAATCACCGCCGCCATACAAATTGCGACGCCATCAAGGCATCCAACTAAGAAACCGTCCGGAAATCTTTTTAAAATCATGCTTACATCGTCCAGACCTAGATTTTGGCTATCATCTCTAGCTTTTTGTAGTAATGGTGTGAGCAATTCCAGCGATGCTGTTTGAACAGTGAATGCCATTATTCCGTCTCCTTATGTATGACTTTATTTTTAAGAAAATGTAATACAATATTATACTCGAACTATCGTTCCTGCCTCAGAGTCTTGTATTTTTATGACTATTTTGAGCCGTAAGAGGTAGGTATAGTGAGTAAATAGATTTTATATACTGGAATAGATTCATTATCTTAGGTTGTGTGCTATGTATAGAACAATAAAGTTGCTTAGCTTAGGTGCACTGCATATAGGTATTTAACTTAAAATTAAGGTATAATCTGTCTATCATATAACTTAACATTACCGGGGAGGTACAATGAATAAACAATATAGTCAACACGTTAGTGGACAACTTCAGGAAATTATTGATAATAAGCTTAATAAAAGCGAACGGATTATTATCAACCCACAAAACCCTAGAGTGATATTAAAAGATGGTAGCGAATTAATTAATTTCTGTGCCAATAATTATTTGGGTTTGGCTGATGATGCTGAAGTAATTGAGAGCGCTAAAAAAGCTTTGGATAAATATGGATACGGTATGGCATCAGTGCGCTTTATCTGTGGAACTAATCAGATTCACAAAGATCTTGAACAAGCAATTAGTCAGTTTTTAGGTTATGAAGATACAATTTTATTTAGCTCATGCTATGACGCTAATGGTGGGGTGTTTGAAACTTTACTCTGTGAACAGGATGCGATTATTTCTGATGAGTTAAATCATGCTTCTATTATTGATGGTGTTCGCTTATGTAAAGCTAAACGTTTCCGTTACAAAAATAATAATATGCAAGATTTGGAAGAACAGCTGAAAGCTGCAGACGCTGCTGGTGCACGGTTTAAAATGATTGCAACTGATGGTGTCTTTTCGATGGATGGGATTATTGCTAATCTTAAAGGTATCTGTGATCTAGCAGACAAATACAATGCGTTGGTTATGGTTGATGATTCTCATGCAACCGGGTTTACTGGTAAACATGGGCGCGGTACACCAGAATATTGTGGTGTTGAAGGGCGAATTGATGTAATGACCAGTACTCTTGGTAAAGCTCTTGGTGGTGCATCTGGTGGATATATTTCTGCCAATAAGAACATTATTGATTTACTGCGTAACCGTGCACGGACATACTTATTCTCTAATGCACTAGCGCCAGTGATTACTGCGGCGACTTTGACAGTATTGAAAAAAGTTACTGAAGCAGATAGCTTACGCGAGCAATTAGAGCGTAACAAAAAACAATTCCGTGATGGTATGGCAGCCGCTGGATTTGATTTGGTTCCAGGTGAACATCCGATTATTCCTGTGATGCTTTATGATGAAAAATTAGCGGTAGACTTTGCGCAAAAATTATTAGCACATGGTATTTATGTGATTCCATTCTCTTTCCCTGTAGTACCAAAAGGTAAGGCGCGGATTCGTACGCAAATGTCAGCTAAGCATACACCAGAGCAAATTGATAAAGCTATCGCTGCGTTTATCGCGGTTGGTAAAGAATTAAACGTTATTAAGTAAAAGAGAAAATTATGACTAAAATGAAAGCACTAATCAAAGAACGCGCAGAACCTGGAATCTGGATGGGTGAAGTTGACAAGCCAACAATCAAAGATGATGAAGTTCTGATTAAAATTAAAAAAACAGCAATCTGCGGTACGGATCTGCATATTTATAAATGGGATGCTTGGGCACAAGCAACTATTCCTGTTCCAATGCATGTTGGACATGAGTTTGTCGGCGAAGTGGTTGAAGTTGGTAAGAATGTAAAACAAAAAAATCTGGCAATTGGTGATAGAGTTTCTGGTGAAGGGCACATTGTTTGCGGAACGTGTCGCAATTGTCGCGCTGGTCATTTCCACTTATGTCCAAATACTGTTGGGGTTGGTGTAAATCGTCCAGGATGTTTTGCTGAATATTTAGCTATTCCTGCGTTTAATGTATTTAAGTTGCCAGAGTATGTTACGGATGATATTGCGAGTATGTTAGATCCATTTGGTAACGCCGCACACACTGCATTATCATTTGATTTGATCGGTGAAGATGTCTTGATTACCGGAGCCGGTCCGATTGGTTGTATGGCAGTGGCGATTTGTAAAAAAGTTGGTGCTAAAAATGTCATTATTACTGATGTGAATGATTATCGCTTAAGCCTTGCTAAGCAAATGGGGGCTGATGCTGCAGTTAATGTAAGTGATTGCAAAAATGCTGAACAAATTGATGCTAAGTTACGTCAGGTGATGGCTGAGCTTGATATGGAGGAGGGTTTTGATGTCGGGCTTGAAATGTCTGGAATTGAAGATGCAATTCATTCAATGATTGATTTGATGATTAATGGCGGTAAGATTGCAATGTTAGGTATTTCTGCCAGACCAGTAGCACTTGATTGGAATAAGGTCGTTTTCAAGAGCCTATATCTTAAGGGTGTTTATGGGCGTGAGATGTTTGAGACTTGGTATAAAATGGTATCATTGGTTAAATCAGGTTTGGACGTTAATCCGATTATTACCCATGTACTACCAGTGCAAAATTACCTTGAAGGATTTGAATTAATGAAATCAGGTAGTTGTGGTAAAGTAATTTTGGATTGGACTACGTTACACGGATAGTAGTTTACACTCTCTGCAGAGTTTTTCTGCAGAGAGAGTTTTAAGAGGACGAGGATCATGGATTTATTAGAAACAGCTAAGCAAAAATTGGAATACGCATTATCCACGCTTGAGAAATCTGACGATTATACTCAGAATATTAAATTGGTTTTGGCTGCGTTAGATGATGGGCTTCAATTTACCAAAAAGCATTATAGTGAACTAAATTCTTTAACTATGGCTAAGACGAACAGCTTAAAAGGTTCGGATATATATTTCTTTTTTATGCGTTTTACGCACCAATTCTTTAATGTAATGAATGTTATACAAACACTACCTAATGCAGGTTACTATGAAAAATTTCTTTTTTTACTTGAAGCAAGACAGCAGAGGTTTGATGAATTACGTTTAGATGCAATTAGCAAAGCTAAAGAAATTATTTCTAAATAACTTTTAATTAAAGGTTATTTTGGCATTAACAAAAATAACATTCGCCCATGTTGCCATCAGTTCCACGTCTTTGTATTTTAAAGTGGAAGTTAATCCGATGCCAGGTAGAATGATTGGTGCATCATTTGACCATGATGGTTTGATCAGAACCATAGGAGTATATCCAAGGCCCCATTTCCAATTATTGCTATCAAAGATTGAGTGATATTTTTGGTAGGTATATCCAGCATGAACTTCTGGTTTCCAATAAGAATCAGAGAACGCAATGGCGAATAAGGTATACTCTTCATTTGTGTCGTAGTTATACCAAGTACGAGCATAACCAGCACCATAAGGTATTTCGTTTAAGCCTTGTGGATCTGATGAGGTTTGTTCGGCAACGCCGGTTGGCCAATGAGCTGTTATTGAGGTATGATAAGCGTATCCACTAATCATCAAGCCATTTTTTCCTTCACTTTCAGCCATAACCAGTCCGTGTCCAATTTCACATAACCACTGTGTGGCTGATCCGCAACCCCATGAGTTAGCCGAGTACAATCCGCACAGCAATAAACCGATAAATTTGCTCCTACGCACAACTACTTCAATCTCTCTCAAAATGATTCAACCCGTGATTTTATCATGAATCACGGGTTTTAGCTTATTACAATAATTGCAGCAGAGTGCTGGCTAAATATTTATTGTAGTTGGCTTATCCTCATTCATAGTATAAATTGTCATACCATCATTATGGTTTTTACTCCATTCATGTTGTTTAGTTTCAATTAGCTTCTGTGTGATTTCATAACCTTGCTGATAGTGCAAGTGAGCTGATTCAGCACTAAAGTTATAATCTTTACTATTAAGTTCGGTTCCACGTTTAGAGCGATAAATTACGTGTACTAAATCTAAACGGTGTGCATTTCCTAGCTTTAATATAGCTTTTACATCAGGATCGTTTTTGACTTCTGCAGGCAGTTTAGAACCTAAGAATTTTATCGCATGGGATAAATTCTGTGCGGTAGAGTAAATTGCGTTTGAACGTTTAGAATGTGATGAATACTGAATATCTTTAATCCGCTCTAACATTCCATCCATTGTATGCGGTAATGGACCTGATGCTGAGAATAAATCAAACATAAAACACAGCACGTTACAGATATCATGTTCAGTATCCGCAAACTCTTCCAGCACTTTAGATAATGGGGTATTTGCATAAACTCCACCATCAACATAGTAGCGTCCATTAATTTCAATCGCAGGAAATCCGGGAGGCAGAGCGCCTGAAGCCATAATATGCTCAACGGTAATTTTTTCTTTACTATTATCAAAAAAGACAAAATCACCTGAAGCTAACTCAGTTGCGCCAAGGCAAAGACGAACATGTCCCTGGTTGAGATATTCAAAATCAATAACTTCCTGCAAAGTCTCTCTAAGTGGTGCAGTATCATAAAAGCTTAGTTGTTCTGGTGTTACATGGCTTAATAACCATGGGCTAATCACTTTAGGCTTATAAAAACCGGGTTGACCTAAATTTAAAGCATGTTGCGCGCCAAAATAATTATGGATTTTAGACATGCCCATAAAAGGGAAATTTGGTAATGGAATACTTACTGTGATTTTATTCCAAAATCTCTTCAGCATTTCCAAGCGTTTTTCTGGCGGATTACCAGCGACGATTGCGGCATTCATTCCACCGATTGAAATTCCAACAACCATATCAGCGCGATAGTCATGTTCATATAGCGCCTCAAGACCGCCAACCTGAAAAGATCCAAGAGCGCCACCACCTTGGAATACATAGATAATTTTGCGACTTTTTTTTGTGTTCACCATGTGTTTTATATTGGCAGCAACTTCACGATCTAATACTTCTTTTGCAGATGTCATAGTTATTAATCTTTTAAATAGTCATAAACAACATTGCCAAATCCTAATGTTAGATCAGCAACCAGATGAGTTCCACCTATAACTTTGCGTACAGGAAGTTTGGCAACTGGTGCTAGTGCATGCTCGAATAATTGTAAAGCAGCAGGACCTGTCCATGCACCGTGAACTGTAACGTCCTTAAGAAAATATTCGACCAATTGACAAACACTTTTGTCTTTACCATTGGCATGGGGAATAATTTTTAATAGGAAATTAGGCGTTTTTTCTAAGCCTTCCTTGGTTTTTTGTTTATCTAGAGAGTAATACTTAAACCCCATAGTACCAATAGCGACTGGCACGCTATTATATTTTAGCGTTCCAACCACGGTATCAACATCAATTTCTAGTTTAGGATTGGCATATTTTTTAGGGAAACCCCAGATCTCGCGCCCCGCCGCAATTGGTGCTAAATTATCTAAAAACATCATATGAGAATATGTGCCTTCTTTACCCTCAAACTCGACTTCAATTACCTGACCAGCTTCAGTAAAGCTACCAAAACCATGAGCATCCGGCATTTTCATAAATTCAAATTTAACTACATTACTAATAACCTTTAATGGCTCAGGAACTACAGCTTGTAGAGCATCGTAGTCAGTTTCATAAGAAATAATCAAGTATTCCCGATTTTTAAATTTATAGTCGATTTGTAGTGCGCTTGGTGAGGTGAGTGGCATTGCAAATGCGTTCTGTTTAATCTCAGCGATGTTCATTGTTTAGTTCTCCTCTTTATCAAAATTATATGCTGTTTGAATTGTAACATATATTTTAATTAATCTAGAGGTTTTTGGTGAAAATAAAGCCGAAAATAAATTATGTTTAACTCAAAATTGATTTGATTCTTTAGCTGGTCTTATGATAAAGTGAAGGCGTTTATATGTTAACTAATTTAATGGAGATACTTATGTCGCAATTAACTTTTTATACCAATCCAATGTCACGTGGGAAAATTATTCGCTGGATGTTAGAAGAAACTGGGGTAGTTTATGAAACCAAAGTTTTGGATTATGCAACGACAATGAAAAGCGCGGAGTTCTTGGCAATTAACCCGATGGGTAAAGTTCCGGCAATTAAGCATGGCTCAGCGATTGTTACTGAAACACCTGCGATTTGCGCATATTTGGCAGAAGCTTTTCCCGAAGCGGGCTTAGCTCCACAAACTCCTGAAGAGCGTGCTGCTTATTACCGTTGGCTATTTTTTGCTGCCGGTCCGTTGGAGCAAGCATTAGGACTGAAAATGTTAAAAATTGAAGTAACTGCTGAGAACGAGAGATCTTTAGGTTGTGGAAACCCACAAATAACCCTGGATGTTTTAGCTCAAGCAGTTAACGCTAGTCGGTATATTTGCGGTGAGCGCTTTACTGCCGCAGATGTCTATATTGGCTCACACATAAGCTTTGGGACAAGATTTGGCATGTTTGAAGAGCGCCCTGAGTTTACTGCCTATCTTGAACGTGTGATTAATCGTCCGGCAAAACTACGTGCGGATGAAATTGACAATGTTTACTGCCTATCTTGAACGTGTGATTAATCGTCCGGCAAAACTACGTGCGGATGAAATTGACAATGTTTACTGCCTATCTTGAACGTGTGATTAATCGTCCGGCAAAACTACGTGCGGAT
>CAYIZV010000035.1:0-28166 GCA_964367915.1 uncultured Neisseria sp. | reverse complement strand
TAAGATCTTGTGAATATCCGCGCATTTTATGATCAGCCTAAATTAGAGGTTGTATGGTTTAACACATTATGCTCAAATGATTATAGGTTAATTATATAATTAATAAAATAAATATGACATTAACAAGTTTAGGTGTTGATAAAAATAAAATACATGATGAAACATTCAAGCCAGATGGATGGATTATAAATTAAATAGTTCAAGAATAAATAATTAAAAAAATGTCCTTGCTCCAAGCTAACTATGGTGGTGATAAGTTAACGCTATATTTAGCTTGGAAGTTATAAATAAAGATGAGTTTAAAATGCTCCGTTTTTCTTGAGTAAGGCATAAAATTGTTCGGCAAGCACTTTATAGCCTTGCTGATTAAAGTGCACTTCATCTGATTTATATTCTGGCAATTTCTCAAGTTTGGCGACGCTGTTGTCATCGAGAAGCAGGTTATATTGTTTTGCTAAATCATCATAAAATTCAGCATGAGATGAAAATAGGCTTTTACTTGGAATACCAACCAATAAAATCTGTACTTGCTGCAATTGTGCTTGTTTTATCATATTCTCTAAATTGCGTTTAGTTTCTTGCGGGTTAATATTCCGCAAAATATCATTACCACCTTCCATTAAGATTACCAGCTGTGGATGTGTCTCCTGTAACACTTGCGCAAAGCGTGTTGCCCCTTGTTCAGTAGTTTCGCCAGAAACTCCTGCATTGATTACTTTATGTCCAGAAATTTGACTCAGTATACTTGGGTAACTATTTTCCAAGCTTGTGCCATTACCTGCGGTTAAGCTATCGCCAAATGCCAAGATGGTTCCGTCACTGGATAATTTGGTGAAATATGGCTTGCTACAGGCTGTGATTGTCGCAAACAATATGATAAGTACCAGCCATTTGCTGAGATTCAGATATACTTTGCTGATGTTTTTCATTATAATTTCTCATATTCCTCAAATATTGGTGCATTTTGCGAAAGATTCTTCGATGAATTCAACAAATGCCTGTTCCAGCTTGCTGTGAATTCCATTATTTCGGATCAAATAAAATTTACTACTACCAAATGTGTATTCTGGCAAAATTAATTGTACCTTTCCATGAGCCAGGTCGTTACTCATGAATAAATCAAGTGCTTTAACAATATAGTTATTATTATAAACCATATCAATGTTAGCAAAAGCATTTGAAATACAGATGCTTGGGTTGTAGTCAATTATGCTCGTCTTATTATTGTTTATATTGGTAGCTTCAAGATGTTTATCAATAAGGTTATCTAGAGATTGTCCGATAACTAAATATTTTTCTACTGTATTAATCGATGAACCAATTAATTTATGCTGGATTAAATCTTCAGGCGTTTTTGGTTGCCCATATTTGAGAATATATTCACTGGTCGCATAAAGTTTGTAGTGATAACTATTCAGCAGTTTTATGGTATTTGTTTGTGAAGCGGGCAGGCTGCTACTGATAGCCAAATCAAAATTATCTTTTAAGAGGTCAACACTGCCTGCCGCATAAGAGATAATCAGCTTGGCATCTGGATAATTTTCCTGAAAAATATGTATGTATGGAGTTAAGACTTTATTATAAAGTAATAATGGAATAGCAATTTTGAGAGTTCCTTTAACCATGCTTTGGCGATCAATTACTTCTTTTAGAGCACTACCTAAAATTCTTTCTTGTTCACTGAATCGGGCGTATAAAATTTCACCATCGGGAGTCATACCAAGCATTCCTCTTGAGTATCTCCTGATCAGTTGTAAGTGCAACTGATTTTCAAGGTTTTGGATTCTGCGAGATATCGTTGCCTGACTGGTGTTTAGAACTTTTGCCAGAGCGCTAAAGCTTCCAATATTAATTAATTTGACAAATAAAAAAATATCGTCATAATTCAATTGCATTCTCCATCTCAAGAAGTTAACTTATTTTATACTTATAGCCTAATTGATGAGTATTTACTTATTCTGTTTTACTTCTTTAATACGCAAAAAGATCGCCAAGATTATTAATAAAATGCATAAAGTCCAAACTGGTGTATTTCCAGTTCTGGCAAATGGAGTTGCACCTTGATAACCTTGTACCATTCCGATTGCAGCCCCTGCGGTATAAGCTTCAATGCTTGATTCAACTTGTCCATCGCGATTAATAAATGCGGTATCACCAGTGTTACCGTCTTGCAGAAAGTACTTCTGATTTTCTAACGCACGCGCTTGTGAAAATTGAAAGAAATCATTTTTCATGGTTGTTTGACCGTACCATGATAAATCAGATTGGTTTAGCATGATAGTTGCATCTTTAGCACCAAAAGCAACAAAGTCATTAATAGTATTTTCGTAGCAAATATTAAACGCTATTTTTTGATCTTTAAATTGATATGGTGATTGAATAGCAATACCCGGAGTATATTGCGTTATTTGTTCGGCTGCATCACCCAATATCCAAGCTAGGGGTGTTTTTTTAAGCGGGTTGTATTCACCAAAAGGTACTAAATTATGTTTGGTATAGACTGCTCGGTTCCAATCACTGCTGACTACATCACCAGTATATTTATTTCCAGCGCTATCTTCTAGGTTTACACCAGCAATCAAGGTGGCAGATTTTGACTCGACAATCTGGTTGAGTTGTTCAAGATATCCGGGGGTTAGATAACGGTAAGTGGTACCAAACACCGCTTCAGGCAAGACTAAAAGTTCAGCATCACTGTTTTGTACCAATTGCTGCGATGCTTGTTCAAGGCTATCACGAGTTAAAAAGGTGTAATTTTTGGTTGAGAAAACACTTGGTTGTAGAAGAGCAACTTTGATTGGTTTTCCTGTCGCGGTGGTATATTTTATTTGTGCCAGAAACAGTGATAATCCGCTGAAAATTATTAATCCGCTGATTAATTGAACCAGTCCCCGTTTACTCTTTTTGCTAAATGAATATACTGCAAATCCACTGATTGCAACGATCAGCCATGATACGCCATAAATACCAAACAACGGGAAATAGCCACGAAATAGCAAATTATTTACTTGAGTATAGCCTAAAGCATACCATGATCGTGGGAAGAAAGTACCACGGATTAGTTCAGTTAGCACCCATAAAGAGGGAAAAAGTAGTACCAGATTATAAAACGACCGGCGTGACTTAATTCGCGTATAGATGCTGCTGATAACGCCACAATACAATGCGCCATAGAGGCATAAAATCATAGTTAGAAAGTATGATATCAGGTAACCACAACCTAGCTGCAGGCGAAAATAATAACTGAACCACGACCCAATAAAGGAAATGCCAGCACCAAGGTAAAAAATATAACCATAGGCAAAACTATATTTAAGAAACCTATTTTCCATTCCTGCAATAAACATAGCAAGAATTATAAAAATTAGCCACGAAAGTGCCATTGGCGGGAAGGTTAATCCACAGCTAAGTCCTAGTACAAATATCAGTATTGCTTTTACTTTGCTAGGTATTTTATTTAAAAGTAAGGTAAGTCTATTCATAATCATAAATCGTCATAATTTCAAAGGGTAAAGTATAGCATCTAGCGTTATTTAAACATAAAATTTTTTACAGCCGTACAATGTTTAATACTTTGATTGATTTTTATTTTAAGTGCATTATACATTGGATTAAAATATTTTTGTTGGATTTTATCATACTGTTTTTATTGGTGGTAATTGCTTAAAGTGGATAAAAACTTTATTTTTTCTATCCGTGTTGCAGGGCTAGATGAGCGGGTATGCTAGAATAAGCTCTAGTTAATATTTATTTCATTGAGAGGTTTTAATTATGAAATCAGGTAATATCGTTTTATTATCAATTCTTGGCGCATCTTTATTATCTGCGTGTTCAAGTGGCAGTTCTTCGAATAACTCACCTACTCCTCCTAGCATTCAGTATTCACAGATGAATTATACTGGCAGTCTTCCAACAGGTGGTACGACTGGATTAACTGGTATTCGTCAAGTTGGCACTACAAATAATGTGTATATCACCGGAAGCTATGTTGTCAATGGTTTGAGTAATGGAACTTTGTATGTTGGTGGTGTGACTGGTGGTGGTACATACTATACGTATAATTATCCATCATCTACTGGAGCTACTACTTCAGGTACCAATGTTTATAGCGCAGATAATGGTGATAATGGTAATGTGCTTTTGACTGGTACTTATACCACCTCAGAATCTGGCGAGAGTCACGCATTTGGTTTCTATTATAATGGTCCAGTTAGCAATACGCAGCAGGCAAATAATTGGCAAACTTTGATATTCCCTGAGTCACAGGTTCCAGGTAATCTTCCCGTTGGAAATACCTATCCACATAGCATTATGCACGGAATAATCGTGGGTAACTACCTATCGGGAACAACGGCTGGAAATGGGTTCATTTATAATATAGCGACTAATTCTTATCAGTCTGTTGAGTATCCATCTGCTCGTTATACCTCTATCTATGGTGTTTGGTGGAATGGTGGCGAGAGTTATACTATCGCTGGTGGATATAGTGCTACAAATAGTAGTGGCATTGGATTGGGTTTTGTAGCTGATTATAATTCACGCACTAACGTACTGAGTAACTGGACGGAATATACTCATAATAATCAGCCTGCGGCAATTACTCACTTTGAGGGTATTACAACTGATGGAGCAGGTGGTTATAATTTAGCTGCAGGTAGTGAAGTTTCTGGGGTTTCTTACGCATCATTTGTTCATATTACTCGTAATTCAAGCGGTGGCTTTAATACTAGCGCTACATGGACAGATGCTCGGTATCCTAACTCTTCGACAACTACTGCAGATACGGTTTATCAAAATTATTTATATGGTGTTTACATGGAATCAGGTGTATCAGGGCTAAATGGTTATGCCGCTAATATTCCTGGTGGATATTTAGGAAATTAAATTGAGTGGGGGAGTAAGTATTACTTCCCCACAATTTTGTCTACAGACATAGTTATATCTTAAATTCTTTGTATTTTCTACGTGATAAGTCTTGGTGGGAAAAGAAGTTACTGTGCAGTGTAAAAGGAATATTGCACGGTAAATCAATTCTGGCTATTTCAGATTAATCAATAATAAAAGACTAATCTAACGTCTGTTGTAAAAAACATTGGTTATTTTATTAGGTCTGGATTTGTCTCGATAAAGTAGTAAAACTATAGTTAGCTTGATTTATAGCAAACCCTTTTCTTTGTAGAGCAATTTTTTATCCACAATTATGGTCTTCATTTATACTATTTTCATGCTTTTAAATATGTGTATAGATATTTTAGTTTAATGAAAAATTGAGCTTGTTGGTAGTGATGTAGTGTAGATATTAAAAGAAAAGCATAAGAGTAACATTGTTACACTTATGCTTTTGAAAGACAATTAGATTTTAATTTTCTTACTATTCGTCAGTCACACAACCCAAGCTGGCAGATTGTACATTCTTGATGAATTTGTATAAAGTACCACGATTTGAACGATAAGCTGGTGCTTGCCATTGACTACGGCGATTTGCCCATTCAGCATCGCTAATTTCAGCATCAATTGTATTTTTCTCAGCATCAATCACAATGATATCACCATCTTTTAGTAAAGCGATATTACCACCAACTTGTGCTTCAGGCGTGATATGTCCGATAATGAAGCCATGTGAACCACCCGAGAAGCGTCCATCAGTAATCAACGCTACATCTTTACCCAAACCAGCACCCATAATTGCTGAGGTTGGTTTTAGCATTTCTGGCATACCGGGACCACCTTTAGGGCCTTGGAAACGGATTACCAATACATCACCTTTTTGAATTTGTTTTTGTTCTAAAGCGTGAATCATTTCTTCTTCGGTATCAAAACACCGTGCTGGACCTTTGAAATAAGTTCCTTCTTTACCCGTAATCTTAGCTACTGAGCCTTCAGTTGCCAAATTACCAAATAAAATCTGGATGTGTCCATCAGCTTTGATCGGTTTGTCAAATGGTTGTACCAAATCTTGACCTGCTGGTAAGCTTGGTAAAGTTGCCAGATTTTCAGCTAAAGTTTTACCCGTTACAGTTAGACAGTCGCCGTGAATCATTCCATGTTCTAAAAGTAATTTAAGAACTGCAGGCGTGCCACCTAGAGCATGTAAATCATCCATAACGTATTTACCGCTTGGTTTAAAATCGGCTAACATTGGAGTTTTGTCACTAATTTTTTGGATATCAGCAAGAGTAAAGTCAACCCCAGCAGTACGTGCCATCGCAATTAGATGCAATACTGCATTAGTTGAACCACCCAAAACTGTTACTAAAGTAAAGGCATTTTCAAAAGATTTTTTAGTTAGGATATCGCTTGGTTTGATATCTTTTTCCAGTAGGTTTTTTAGTGCTTCACCTGCATGGTAACATTCAGCTAATTTTGCTGGATGAGTTGCAGCAATTGATGAGCTATAAGGTAGTGACATTCCCAATGCTTCAATCGCACATGCCATGGTATTTGCAGTGTACATTCCGCCACACGCACCAGCTCCTGGACAAGCGTGGCGCACAATTCCTTGACGTTCTTCTTCACTGATTTTACCAGTTAAATATTCACCATAAGCTTGGAATGCTGATACGATATCTAAAATTTTACCGTGATATTCACCAGCTTTGATTGTTCCACCATAAATCATGATACTTGGACGATTAAGGCGAGACATAGCCATCACACAACCGGGCATGTTTTTATCACAGCCAGGTAGGGTAATCAAACCATCATACCATTGCGCTCCCATAATGGTTTCAATCGAATCAGCGATTACTTCACGTGATTGTAATGAAAAGCGCATACCATTGGTACCCATTGAAATACCATCACTAACCCCTACGGTATTAAAACGCATACCAACTAAACCAGCATCAACCACACCTTTTTTAACTTCTTCTGCTAGAGTCAGTAAATGCATATTGCATGGGTTACCTTCGTACCATACGCTACCAATCCCGATTTGAGCTTTAGCCATATCGGTTTCTTTTAAGCCTGTTGCATAAAGCATAGCTTGTGATGCACCTTGCGAAATATCCTGCGTGATGATTCCGCTGTATTTGTTTAGTTTTTCAGTCATATTATATTCCTATAAAAAAATTAATAATATTAGTTTTGATTATCCCCAAAGTTCTATTTCCAAGCTTTTCGATTATTCATCTTTTAGATCTTCTAATTCTTTTTTCAGTTCTTCCAGTAATTGGTTTTCAGTGGGTAAATAGAGTTTGTATTGGCTGGCTAAAATAGTTCGATTGCTTTCTGGCAATGCTAGCTTTACCATTTCATTATTTTTGCTTGCACAGAGCAATATACCAATGGTAGCATTTTCGTCTGGGAGTTTTTCGTAACGATCATAGTAATTTACATACATTTGCAACTGTCCGAGGTCTTGGTGTGTTATTTTGTGTGTCTTTATTTCAACAATCACAAAACAACGTAGTAAGCGATTATAAAACACTAGGTCAGCAAAAAATTCATCGTCTTCAATTAAAAGTCTTTTTTGCCGCGCCACAAATGAAAAACCATTGCCCAACTCAAGCAAAAATTGTTGTAAATGTTCAATCAGAGCATTTTCCAAATCTTTTTCGTAATAATGAGGCTTTCGTTCTAAACCTAAAAACTCAAGAATCATTGGATCTTTAATTATTTCTTGTGGCAATTCAGGTGTTTTTTGATTTCTGGCAACCGCGAGAACTGATTCTTTGCCGTTACTCAGAAGTAATCGCTCGTATAAATTTGAGTTTATTTGGCGTTCCAACTCACGAGCTGTCCACGCATTTTTTACCGCTTCGAGTTCATAATATTCACGTCTTGAGCTGTCATCAATGCTTATAAGCAACTTATATTGAGTCCAATTAAATTGCGTCCGCAGCGTGGACGTAATTGGGTAGGTGCGATAAAACTGCCTGCAACGCTCAAGCTGACGAGGAGAAAAACCACTGCCAAACTCAGGTTCCAATTGTTGGGCTAAATTACGAATTAAATAACTACCATAGTCGGCTCTCTCTTTACTGTGTTGTTCTTCAGTAAAAATCCGTTCGCCCATTTTCCAATACATTTCAACTCGGTGAAATTCAACACTCCGTACCGCATTGATTCTTGCTTGTCCGATAATGGTTTTAATATCTTGAATAAAGGCAGGCGTAATTTCAATCTTTAATTTATCCATGATACTTACTCACGGAGAAAGCCATATTCATAAACTAAGGGACGCAATTTATCCGTGAGTTTAGCATAAGCTAATTCAAATGTTGTAAAATCAGTAGGAATAGAATCACTGTTTTTATTCCGCGCTTGTAATGCTTTACGGATTTGGTACCAACCTACATCAGCACGATTTAGTTTTAATTCATCACGTACACTACGCTCATCGGTTTGTGTAAAATAAGCACGCCATAATTCACGCCCAGCATCAAGTACTGCAACTGCTTCGGGTGATAAGTGTTTATCAGCTAAATATTGCACCATAAAATCAGATTCAAAACGCTCCGGTGCACCAACTTCATTTTCGGGATAAGGAATGAAATGATTAACAATTGACCACTTGCGATTGTTCCATTCTAAATCATTAGCACTCGCGGTTAAATTTTTCCCATGAAATAGCATCCAAATCAAACAATCATTTTTGAATTCATCAGGTAATTCGCTAGTTGGTTGTAAAAATTGGTCGTTATGGTTAATCCAAGTATGTTTGATTAATTGACGAACTGAGAAAGTTACAACTGTCTGCCACAAGTTGTCTGGTGTGACATAATAACCATTTCCTGCACTAAATACAGATGATAGCAAAGCTGTTTGAGTTGCTTGTTGCATATCGTTTCCATTGCACCACAAATATCCAATTGCATCCATTTTCCATGAGGTTACTTTTGCATGGTTATTTTGTTGAGTGATCGCGTTTTTTAACGGAATATTTATACTATCTGTTTTTAACCTAGGTAGCCAAATATTTAAAAAACATCTATTTGGTAAGTTATAAAAAGATTTATTACCTATAGCGATAGCATCTTTGTCTAAAATTTCACAATTTATTTCTGTAATTGGTGCTTTAGTCGTGGAATTATTTTTTGTGCTCCAGATTAAAAATCCAATCGGAAAATTACCTGATAATCCATCAAATGCCTTACTATGAACGATAAATCCATCTAAATATTTTGCATTCCAATTCCGCCTAAATCTTTCAAAGTTAGAAGCATTTACATATTTTAATGTGCTAAACATGGCTAATGTTGCAGTTGGCATTTCTTGAGCAATCCGAGCGACAAACTGTACAAATAACTCACGGGCAGCATAACCGTAATTATTGTTATTCATGAGTAAACCAATTTTTGTTTTTGCTACATCTGTTTTACTTTCACCACCACCTTTACTTGCATTATCTGAGCTGGAAGCCTCAGCATAAGGAGGATTAATCAAAACCAGTATCTTTTTACCCTCAGTAATTGCTTCACGTAAACCCTCTGGCACTTTATTCGTTAGGCTATAATCAATTTTACCATCATCAGTAATATCATCATTGAGATAGTCATATTGAAATCTGGTTGCGGCGACACAGGTTTTAGTGGCTTTCATTACGTCAATATCAGCCCCATCGAGAGTTGACATATAAATATTGCGTGGATTACTATGTTTTACTTCAAGATTACCGACGCCACAGCACATATCCCATACAATATAGTCTTTTTGCCAATTTTTACCCAAAGTCTCGGCTAATTTATCATAGGCTTTATCAACCACGGCTAAGGGAGTGTAATATGCGCCTTTAAAACTGCGCTCATCCAATGGAATTAAGCTATCGCGGCGTTCGAGTAAATAATCACGGTATTCAGCCTTGGGTGGCTTATGATAAATTGCCCAAAAGCGGCGGTAGCCCTCTTTATTGCCCAGCTCAAAATTTTTACCACCTAGGCTAAAAACTGGTGCGCCGTTTTTGTGTAACAATTCTGCAGGTAAATTGGCATGAGTAGAAACTGTGCCATCGTGCATGATATCGGCAAAAAAGAGCAGGGCATAATCTTCTTCCCTTACACCCACTATTTCGCGCCCGATCATCACCACCCACTTATCAAATACTTGCTTTAGATTATTTGGAGTGATTTGCGTACGGATAATATCGCCAGATTTAATGGCATTTTTTACTGTGCTGATAAATTCTTCGGCATGCGTGTCAATCTTAAATGATACAAAATGAGTACCGATATAAGCAGAAATTTCAGCCAGCGCTTCGGGAGTATATTGGCTGGCAGATTTACCCCACTTTATGGTTTTTTTCTTAAGAAAAGGCAAAACATCAGCAGTTTTCATGATGGCTGCTTTTTCGGTGTCAATTACCGCTAAAAAGGGTGGCAGATTTTCGCCTTCGTTGAGCGCAACTTGGACGTAATGAAGTAATTGGGTAAACATAGCATAACTGGAATGTTTACCCGTATCCTTTGCTTCAAACCAAACTTCATCAGTGCGAATGTCTATCAATCCTTTTGTATAGGACTTAAGACCAAGTGCTTTAATGTAAATATCTTTTACATCTTCCTCACTTTTTGCCTGCTGTAAAATTTGGTATAAAGACATATTTTAGTTAAAACCGTTATAAGCTTCGGCAAATGCTTCGATTGAGGCCTGAATAATATCGGGAGATGTTCCGCTACCAATCGAGTTATGGCTATCTTGTTGTAGTTTCATTTCTACATATACGTTGGCATCGGTTCCTTGTCCGCGAATTTCTACTTTATAGTCAGTAAGTTTGAACTGTAAAGTATCACGACAAGCATGAGTAAGTGATTTAATTACGGCATCAACTGGACCTGTTCCGACCGCATTCCCGACATATTCTTGTCCTGCGATACTCACCCGTACATTAGCATTGGCTTTTTTGTCTTTAGCAGTATCTACGAAGAAATCTAGTACCGAGAAGACATCACTGCGAGTATGTTTTGGTGATTCAAGCACACTTTGAATACTATCTTGGAAATCTGAAATGGTAATTGTCTTACCTTTTTGAACCATTTTAGCCAATGAAATTTGAATCTTATCTAAGTAATCATCACCATAAGTTGCTGAGAATAAATTTTGTAATTCGCGAATAATTTCGGCTTTAGTTGGTTCTTTGGTAAACAGCACATCACTTTTCTCAACGAAAACCATGCTCTTACCAGCAAAAAAACCATTTTGATATAAGCTAAAAAATTCTTTAGTTTGTGGATAAATGGTTGGTGGCTTAATTGCGGCTTTTAGCACAACTTGCGGATCTTTTAGTCCGTCTCCAGTTAAGATACACATTACTTTTTTGTGTGCATCAATTTTACCTTGATCGATTAATTTTTGTAAACCCGCGATAGTAGCTGCAGCAGAACTTTCAGCAAAAATACCTTCCTCTTTAGCCATACGATGTTGTGCTGCCAAAATCTCATTGTCAGTAACAGCTACGGCATAACCATTAGTGTTATTAATTGCTTCCAGTGCTTTTAATCCGTCAATTGGATTAGCAACTGCGATTGCTGAAGCTAGAGTATTAATGCTCGGTAAAATTTCGATAACATCGTTTTTTGCTTCGAAACTATTAACTACAGCCTGTGCACCAGTTGCCTGTACGCCGATAATCCGTGGCAAACGGTCAATTAAACCCAAGCGGTAGTAATCCATAAAACCTTTGTAGTATCCGCCAATATTAGTTCCGCAACCAATTGGCACCACTAAATAATCAGGTACTTGGAATAACATTTGATCAATTGCTTCAAATGCGGCAGTTTTAGCACCCTCTAAGCGAAAGGCATAATCACCAGCTAAATAGAAACCCATTTCAACCGCGATTTTATACGCTAAATCAGCAGCATCGTTGTAGGTCCCTTTGACTTGCACAATATGTCCGCCAAACGCCAGAACTTGAGATAGTTTGCCGGGAGGAACACCCTCTGGCACTAAGATAAAGCAAGGTAAATCCGCTGCTGCAGCATAGCAGGCACACGATGCTGCCATATTTCCAGTTGACGCCAATATAATCGCTTTAGCACCTTTTTCACGCGCAACTGATACTTCAACTGCTGTACCGCGATCTTTAAATGAACCAGTTGGGTTTTTACCTTCAACTTTGAGGTATAATTCAACGCCCATATTGCGCCCTAAACGACGGCTTTTAATTAATGGAGTTGCAGCTTCACGTAGGGTAATAAATTCTGCCTGTTTGGTAATTGGCAGTAAGGGGAGGTATTTTAATAAACTTGGCGGTGAAGAACGGAAATAATCGAGATTCATTTTACTTTTGATTGAATCCAGATCCATCACTACTTCCCAAGGAGTAGTTTCACCAGTAAAAACCAGATTATCAGGGTTAACAATTTTTTTAGTTACAAAGTCGCGTAGATGGTACATAGTGTTGGTATTCTCATAGATAATATACTCTTCGTCCTTGAAACTTGGACTTTGTCGGATTTCAAAAAAGACTCCTTATGTAGCTCTAACTACACCACGTCGTCTTTTTTATCAATCCTTCGCGCCCAAGATTCAAATACTGTGAGTATAGATTTAATTAACCCATGATTATACCTTGATTTATCAGTGTTTTAACATATATTTGCGGGATTTTGAGATAGTTTTATAGTTCGTACTTTTTTGATTGCTATTGATAATTGTTGTCTGCTTAGGTGTCAAAATCCAGAATGCTACACAACAAGCAGCATTCTGGAGAGTTAAAGTTTAATGAATGTGAGCCAATTTAACTAGGCCATAAATAACAATACTCCTGATTATTGGTTAAGTTTTGACCGTTAATAACTACGTAGCCATTTGGACCACTTGAGCTTACGCCACAATTGGTGTGTACCCAATGGATTCCAATATCTCCACCAGTATAGAGTTCTCCGCATAATTGCACCGTTTGTCCGACTTGCAAGCTTTGCGCTAAGGATGAGGGTACTGAGCTACCATTGGTTTGATCGTAGTCATTGGCAAACACGTTGTCGATTGCAACATCGTATTCACTACCGCCACTATTTACTTGAATATGAGTGTGTGATAATTCAACACCTTGTTGCGATGCTCCAGATTTAAAATGGGGCGCGACATCAATAGTCCCTTGCAAATAATCACCATTGCAATTACTTGCGGTGGCAGCAAATACAGCGATAGGACTCAAACTTAGCAGAATAAGAATAATTTTTTTCATCAGCTAATCCTTATTTTGGTACAGCAACAAATTTGGAGTAATTATTCTTAATATACGCACCATTACTGGTCGTGTATTGATTCATGATCGGATTGCTAGCCGTCGTATAGAGTGGATTTCCGTTGCTATCTTTTTGCACCACGCCATTAACAACTATCGGAGTTTTATCCAAACTTGGCAATTGCTCGATGTCAATTTGGTCAAAAATCTTAAATACGTCGGCATCTGGAACATAGAATATTCCATCTTGCATAGTGTAACCATTGGTAATACTATCTGCGCCATTCGGTGTGAAATTAGTTCCCCACGGATTGCGTAGTTTAAATTTACCATTCGCATGTCCCAAGATTGCATAAGCGTGTGTACCAACTATTCCCGGCGGTAAATCAACTGCACCTTGTTCTGTTGCGCCATTGAGCTCTTTGGTGTCAACTGGTGTGCCTAATACCATTACTCTTCCTTGTGCTAACAGCGGATCAATCAGGCTAACCATATTTGCTGGAGTAACTTTAGCACCTAAAGTTATATTGGCAGAATCTGGGTTGTCAGCATAGGTATTAACTAAGGTATAATCAGTGTTACTGGCATTGTACGAATTAGTAAACTCATAGACTTCATGTCCGGTTAAAAATTTGAATGCCGAATAATACTGTCCAATAGGTAATTGTGAAGCTGTCATACCATCATAGAAGGTTGCCAAGCTATAAATACTTCCTGGTGTAGCTGGCGTAGTGCCAAAATAAATAAAGCTATATTCTGGGCTCATCAGTACATCACCAAAAGCTTTTTCCATATAACTCAACCATTGTCCGCTACCAGCAGAATAAGCTCCAGTTGCGACTTCCAGATCTGTTACTGGTGTCACCGAAATTTGTTGAGCAACGGAATGCACGTCAGTATAATCAATACTGTAACCGCCACTTTCATTAGGATGAAATATATTCGCAACACTTTGCGCACCCCGCTGATAGATCAATCCGCTCAAAGTTGAAAGAAAATAACAATCGCCTACCGCTCCCTGATGAATATTTAGTAGATTAATATCCTGTGTACTTCCAAGCTGGTTGCCTGTATTGACAATTGTTTCTAAAGTGCCGGGATTGAAGCTCCAGGTATAATCTTGTTGGGCTAAACGATATCCGCCAAAAAAGCGGTGTGATACCATGGCTAGGTTGTTGAGTGTATTATTCCAGGTAATTTGTCCCAGAGTACTGGTGCCGTCACTGCCGGAGCTTGAGTCCGTTACGTCGCCAATGAACAAAGCAGCAAAAAGAGCTTCATTATATTGAGCTTGAGTTGGCGTTTGGTTGATCGTTACGTGTGGTACTTGTTTAGCCGCATTAATTGCTTGTTGATAGCCACTGAGGTTAAGGCTTTTTAGGGTTAGCAGGGCATTTGGATTTTTACCTGTTATAATTGCAACTGCATCTTGCAGTGAAATAGTTGATTTGGCGCTATCAGTTGCCAATGCGGTAAAAATCGCTTTTAAATCATTGGTGCTAACTTGAGGTAATGCGTTATTGCTTGATGCATTATTACCGCCACTGCTATTTGTTGGTTGTTGTGACGTGCTGTTATTTGCGCTACCACTATTACAAGCTGCTAAAGTAAGGCTAGTGCCAGATATGATTAATACAGTTAAAAGATTATTAAGTTTTTTCATGATTTATATCCTGTTTTTTTAAAAGTGAGATTTAAAAATATTGTTTCATGTCAATGTTGCAGAATAATAATTAGTACATATTCTGCAACATTAGATTTAATTAAACTGCAAAATAAGGTCCGTTTCCACCAGAGGTGCTCGCACCACTAAATGCGCTAAACACAGTACGTCCATAGAAGAATGGTAAGCCCCAGATAAAGAAGTTCTGACCGCCAGTTGCACCTGCATTAGGTATCACTACACTATTAGGATTGCTGTTGATGAAATTATCAAAATTAATAATATTAAAGTTGAAATTTACTCCAGCGCTACTGTTCAGACTTGCTAATTGAGTAGTGATAGTTGTCGTGCTACTTGGGCAATAGAAGCTCGTATTATCACTACAGGTGGTTAATGCCGGATTATTACTTGGATTATCAAAGAATAACTCGGTTGAACCAGTATCAAAAATTGAGTCATAACTACCACCATCGTAAGTAGTTGTGAAGCTGCCATCCTGCTCAGTACCATTGCTGGTAAACACATTTTGTGCGGTTAACTGATTATTGCTTTGCGTTCCAATTCCAAAAGTTAGGGTTCCGCTAAGTGACGTTGCACCAGTACTTGGTACTTGTGGTAATGCTACGATCACACCATTATTGTCAGTACTGAATTTGTAGACTGGGCTTACTACCTGTTGAGCGGTGGTAATCGAGCTATTTAGTGTGCAACTGCTACCACTGCACGAGTAATAATTACCCTGATCATAAGGCAGAGGATTGACACCGATAATTCCATTTGCGCCACCTAAGTCGTTGTAGGCACCTTCATTGCTACAGTCACTTGGTACACCTGGAATACTGCTGTCATTAATGATCTGGATTGGCACATTATTAGCTATTTCTCCCGCCATTTTGACGTTTGCCAGCGCGATTGAGCCCCAGTCATAGCCACTACCGAATAAAGTACATTCTGCCGTGGTTTGTCCATTGATTGTTTGTGGAGTAAGATTCAGACTGCTGTTTAATTTATTGGCAAAAAGCCGTAAACCCATTGACCCAGTATCTAAGATAATATGATCAATAGTTTGGCAGTTGGTCGGGCTACTGGTACTACAAACAGTTACACTGACAAAAGGTGTATTATCTGGTGATTGTCCAGTTGGACCCGCGTCAATTACAATTGGCACAACATTGCTTGCTGCGCTAGCTTGTGAACCTGAACCTGATGCAGGTGGAGCTGCATTGCTCGTGCTGTTAGCAGATGTTCCACCACTATTACATGCACTAAGCGTTACACTGGTTGCGATAATTGCGAATGAGAGATATTTTTTCATGTTATGTACCTTATTTCAAAGAGTTTATCGTTACGTTAGCTGGAGCTAGAGATGGAATTATGGCTTTTCCTTCATAATGTCCCATCCAACCACTGGTTGAGGAAACAAAATCACTAGTACTTACTTTGCGCATAGTTAGTGATTTATAACTAGGTTGGCTAGTTTGATAAACTGTGAAATACTTACCAAATAACTGACTTTGATTTGGCACTTTAGGACCATGCCACGCAACGCCAAATACATTACCATTATTACTGAACTGTTTGATAACAATACCAGTTTGCGTAACTAAAGTATTGGTTTGGTAATTGGCATTGCTGGTAGTTACCTGATCCAGAGATTGTTGATCCTGAGTTACAGGAGCAGAAGCTTTAAGCGCGATTGCATCATTCATGATTGATGATGTATTTTCACCTAAAGTAGCCCATGCGCTCAGTGGCGCAGAGATACTTGCGATAAGTAGTATAGCTTTAAGATTATTTTTCATTTTAATACCTTCAATAAACTAAGCCGAGTATTTAGCTTTGCAATAGATAATGCAGCAGCTTGATTACTTTTTTGGCTAAAGTAAAATTATTAATAGATTGCTAAGTAACAGATTGTTATATTCGTTTAAATTAAGTGAATTTTATCCAGAGTACTTAATCTAAACTAAGTTTGGGCTTAGACAAATGGAAGGTATGAAGATTTAATTTCAGCATTAAGCAGCCGAAAATTATGAATTTTTAGGAGTCGTTGTAGTCTATAGACTAACAAGTAAAGAGGTTTACTAATTGCTGCAAGTATGTGAATCGGGTTAAAGTAATTTACTAAGCGGTTAAGATATTCATCAAGTGCAATTAATTCCGCATCATAATCATGTGAGATGATGTTAACTAGTAGCATAAATTGATAGACGATGTAAACAGCAACAAGGCATAGGATCGTATAGAATTCATTGATAAGATCAAGACTGCCATCAAGCATGGCTTTGCCATCGCAAAACCAGCTCGCGTCGGTGAGCATGTCGCTACATGCATCACTGGAAAATAGCAGCAGCATGAGTAACTGTCCGATAATTAGCAATCGAATCAAAAGGTGTACCCACTCTGATTTATGTGGGGCGTGTTGTTGCGTAGTTAGCATTTTGTGCACCAAGCCTAATATTGATTATATATAGCCAATCTATATAAATTAATGTAATTGGATATATATAAGAATATTAGTTTAAAGATGTATATTAATCTTTAAGGTATTAGTTGCACAGGTAATGGCAAACAAAATGTAAGGCACCAAAGGTGCTGCAGGCTATAGGTATGCTAGTTGGGAGTGCATGTAGTGCTATAACCAAGATCCGCACATATACTGTTTTAAGGCATATGTTCACATTGACAATCAAAGACTATCAATGAACTGAAGCTGCGTATGAGTATCTTCAATTAGTGAATTTGAGATATTATCATAATAAAATAAATTTGTGCAAATATTTTTACGCTGTTAGGTGTCTATTCCTTAATCTATAGTTAAATGTATAATCATATTTGTACCTCTAAGGCAGATTAAGCCCTATTCAGATAAAATTTAACATGATTATTTTATTCTAGTCTAACTTTACTAATTCTTTGAAATATATTGTGTTTACAAGGTTTATACGAAAGCTTCAATGATAAAGATGATTAATATTAATATTTTTTTACTATAAAGCTTGACAAATTATGGTGCAGTGCACAATAATAGCGTCCTAGAACACGGATTTGACTAATTTTAGTTTATATCCATAAATTTTTATTCGGGAGAATACAATGAAATCAACTCAAATTATTGCGATGAACGCACAATACACTAAAATGATCGATACTTGCATGACTTTAACTAATGCAGTTCTTGAAGGCTACAAACAAGCAATGTTCGTTCAATGCGAAGCTGCTCGTACTTTCATGCAACAATCAGCAACTACTATGAAAAATTTAATGTCTGTTACTTCTGCTAAAGATGTAGCTGAACAAGTTAAAGCTTTTGCAGTTAGCTCAGTAGAATCAGGCGTGGCTAAAACTCAAGAACTTCGTGGTGTTGTTAGCAATTCACAAGCTGTATTTAATACTGCTGCATCTGAAACTATCAAAGATGCTCAAGAATCAATGGTTAAATCAGTAGATCAAATCGCTTCAGTTAGCCCAGCTTTATCTAAAGTAGCTAGTGAATCTTTACAAAACATCATTACAACTTCTAACCAAGCTGCTGATACTGTATCTAAAGTATCTGCACAAGTTGCTGAAGTTGCAAACAAAAATTTTGAAGCTGCTACTCAAGCAACTATCAATACAGTAAAGAAAGCAACAACTGCTGCTAAATAAATTTGGCTGCAAGTTACTTGCTTTTTAAAAAACCGCCAGCTAGTCACTGGCGGTTTTTCTATATCTGAACATTGAGCATATTTATCATTGTGGAGGACTCCAGCTAGCAAAAGTATTCCACTCGTTGTCACTTATTTTAGCTGGAAAAGTTAGGTTACACTGTTTGTATAAATCAGATTCAAAATCTTGTGAATAATAGTGTGCCGCACAGGCGATGTCATTAAAGGCATCAATTCTCCATGCATACATAGTTGTACCTAAATAGCGTGGATCTTTAGCTGGTGTATTCTGACTAATTGCATTTAAAGCACTAGTCATAAATTGTTGCATCGGCGTAGTATTTTTAAAAGCAACGCAATTTTTAGGAGCTAAGAAATCCGTTATAATTTTATTGGTTGAAGTTGCGGTACATGACTCATTACCACATAAGAAATTGGCTAAGGCCACATTGTCAATTGAACCAGAATTAATTGCCGGACTCTCAGAACAATTACCAATATCAGTGCTTGTGGTTGGATTATTAACTGTAGTCTTGCTTGACTGCAAATCATATTGCTGTACGCTATCCCAAATCGTATCGGTAGAGCTGCTGGGAGCAACAAACATAACAGGCGGACGACTCTCAATCGCAAAATAATCTTTCACTTCTTTCTTGGTGTCAGCTGTGTATTGATCTATGCCAACAGGTCCATAGCTTCCTTGTGAAATTGACTCCTGATCATAAAGCGGATCTAGTTCTACTATATTTTGCTGTGCTGGAATTGAAACATTCACTGCACCATTGATATGAACGCCTTGATTGTAAATGGTTTGTACAGTTGTTGGTGCATCGAAGACAAATAAATGATTACCAGCTGCGTTTAGTTGCATTGCCAACTCACCAAAAAAGGCCAGTTCAACATCGCTAGAAACCTGGCTCAGGGCTTTTTCATTATCAATCGCGACTCCGATGGTATTATGATCCTGATTAATAATACCTGCAATATTATCAGCAATTTGTATTACAGTACTTATGCTGCTAACATTCAAAGCACTGTTTAAATCATCACTATACTCAAATAACGGCACTACGTTTAAACCTAAGCTTTTGTAGTAAGAAGTTGCATCACTACCGTTAACACATGGACCCAAAGGAGTAGTTACTCCATTATCCTTAAAGAATGATTGTTTAATCTGAGGCTGTGCCATGTAGTCAACTACGCTACCAATTGGTGAGTTACAGTTATTCGTATTTTTTGATAATGGATTAACGATATTCGAATTACTTCCATCTGGCGTAATGTAACCAATTGCTGGAAAAACGTATTTTAATTTAGCGTTAGGGTACTTTTGCATATCTATTTTTAGGGATGGTGCTTGATTTTGTAGACCATAATATACGTCAGTAGCTACGCTATAGTTAATTATGCCATTTCCGGGTTCTAAGGCTGTGGCAGAGACTGCTTGAGTACCACGTGTTGCATGTGTTTCCAAAGATGATTGCGCTACAGATGTATTAATGCTGTTGTTTGCTAGTTGATTGTTAGCTGCTTGGCTACTTCCACTATTGCAGGCAGTCAATCCCAATGAGGTAGTTAAGAATAATGATAAGTAAGCTGAGTTACGCATGGATAAGTTCCTAAAGTTTTTACAGGGTGAATTGTAAAACTTATCCAAAACTATTACTACCGCGTTTTTGCATGGGTAGCAAAAATAACGCTAAAATTACTTGTTTACCGCAAAGTAGCCTGTATGAAGCTATGTAGTATACTCAAGCTAATTCATTATCCTAGGCCGTTGATTTACTCCCCACTTATGGGTAGTAAGCTTCACTGTAAATCGCCTACTAGGATAAGTATAATTGTGTATGTGTCGTTCCATCGTTAAGGTTCTGCATATTTTATTTTAACGATGCATTCGGTAAATAAAGCTTTTTGCCAACAGGTAGATTGTTTGATTTCAGTTTATTTAATCTGGTAATCTGTTCAACGCTAACCTTAGTTGTACGGGAAATTGAGTATAACGTATCGCTTGGCTGTACGATGATATAGTTGTGACCAGTGGGGTCTTGTTCTATTCGTGAAACAATATTTTTTTGATTTGAGCTACGGCTGACTATTGATATAGTATTTTCGTTCGTAACTGGAATTATTAGCGGGGTTTGTGTCGTTGTTTTTGTTTGTGGTGTTTTTTCTGTGCTTAGTGCTTGTGCTTCTGTTGAGTTGGGGAATTGTTCAAGAAGCTGCGCTTTAAGTTCTGCTAATTTTTGATTTAATTTGGTTTTATCGCTAGGCTTTAAATTAGTTTCGCTGAGTGATTGCAGCACAGTTATCTTGAGGTATAGCTCATCTGGACGAAACGGCGCTTGGTATAAGCTAATATAATAATTTGCAATCGGATAATTTTTTTGCGCAATATATAGATTCGTGATACCTACATAGGCTGCATATGGTGCGCTTTCATAGGATAGGGCACTCGTATAATTGGCAATAGCATCATCTATTTGTTGATTGGCTGCATTGCAATTTGCCCAGTCGGTATAGATTTGAGCGGTAAATGTTGATTCTGCTTGATTGAGTGCTGATTGGAACGTTAGATTTGCATCATTAATCGATTTTTGTTGACATAGAAATATTGCATATTGATTAAGAATGCTGGCATCTGTCGGTGCTAGTTTAATTGCCGTCTTATAATCATCGCTTGCGGCAGTCTCTTGTTGTAAAGCACTATTAATTTTCGCTCGCGTGACAAATAAAGTTGCATTGTTAGGATCTGATTTAAGCGCTTGATTAACTATGTTTATAGCTGATTCAGGAGCTCCATTTGTCAATGCATTATCTACTTGTGCATTCAATTGCCCATCAGTTAGTGGTGCGCTACTGAAGATTGCGCAACCATACAAACTGGCAATTATTATGGATATTATGGCTAAGCGTTGAATCATTAATTTTACCTTATGTCGTAGTGTCTAAATCCAGATTGTATCAATATTTTCGAGTAATGTTGTAAATAATTAGTTGAGTAAACTAGTGTTGTATATGCTATAATTTAGTATATTTTGTGAAGGTTAAATGATGGATGAGTTAATAAAATGGCTAATGCACAATTTAAGCGGTTCACAATCCAAGTTCTCCAAGCTGATGCAGAATTGGTTATGGGTTCTGTTGGGCTTGGTGGTTTTTATTGTTATTGTTTAATTATTGGAGCTTAATATGAGTGATTTAAATTTACAACCAGAAACTACTGAAACTCCTGCTAAGAAAAAATGCTGTGGCAAAGTTAAAAACTTCTTTACTAAAGAAGCTAAAGAAGGTCAACGTGTGTTGAACTGGAAATTTGGTGTTTTAGTTGCGGTGGTTGTGCTTGTTGTTTGGATTATCTAATTTCGCAGCAATACGCAAATTAGTATGGGGAGCTTAACATAAGCTCCTTAATTTATTTGGGGCGATAATGAAATTTCTTTTATGGTTATACTTAGCTAATATTTCTAATCGGATTCGCTGGATCGGTTCAACCGTTTTTCGGTTTGGGTTATTAAGCTTAGCAATTGAATATTTACTCTTATCACCGCATCTCCGACCTGTATATTTTGATCATGTCATGCATTTTGTTCATATTACATGGGTAGTGCTTATTGTGGCGTGGTTGGCAATTTTATTTCCAAGTGAACGCTTTATTTTAAACGTTATGACAATTGCTCGCCGAGACAGGTTTTTGCGTGATAGTTTAGTCGCCAGAGTTTTACGTTTGGTGAAGTATATTATTAAGCATGATTTATTCAAGCTTAAATATACTAAAAGCTTATATCAGAGAATTGTTACGCCAAAACGGATAAAAATATTGTGTATTGGAATGTATTTCTATGATTTATACAAAGGCTATCAGCGTGTGCTGGGTGACTTGGTATATTTGATTGCAGCTTATTTTAGTTTTGTTTGTGCGTCATGGATTTATGTTTACTTAACTGGTGCACAACTATATTATTACCCTATGATTGATAGAAGTTTTGATTGGGGATTGGCAATTGTCGGTTTCTTAATGTTTAAAATAATATTTTTACCAGATTTTGGTACAATCAAAGATGCCATAATCCGAATAGTGATTAAAGCTATATTGCATAAAACAGGTATGGTTAAGCTCGGATATAATTTAGAAGATAAACTAAACAAATACGAGCAACGTGAAGGAGAGAAATAAATGTCTAAATTATTATGTTTCTTTTTAGTTGCAACTGGGTTTAGTTTGATTTTGCATTTTATCCTTGGTGGAGATGGCAGTCTCAGTTATCAAAATATCCAAATCAAATTTAGCCTTGTCGATGTAATAATTGCTAGTCTAATGTTGAGTAATTTGTTAATTTTGGTACTTCTTCTGCGTAAAAAAAGTTGATTGCTTGGCTTAATTGGCTATTGTTTATTCACTTGTAAAATTAAGGTGTATGTCTCTAGATGGAATATACACCTTAAAACAAATGCATTCGATTACATATTAATGATCAAATACAGTGTAATCAGTTATTTCAATACAAAATCCACTCCGAAGAACATTATTTGGTACAAAGCGATAGTAGCCTAGTTCCGTAAGTTTATCATAAAGCGCTTTACGTCCAAAAACTGCAAATTTAGGTATTAATTGCGCGGTAAATACTTGGTCAATCGCGTTTTTAGATATTCTTTTGTCTTCTATCTTGGAAATTATCTCAGCAATAGTGCTGCTATCAAGGTTTAGCAGAAATAAAAATACGACTTGCTTTTCACGAGCTGTAAGTTTAATCTGGTACTCGAACTTATCAATTACTGCAACGCCTTTAGTATAATATTTGGACAGGATAAACCAGATATTAAACGTTTCCACCACTTTACTGCTACTATAAAGAGCAACAACGTTATTAGTACTTGGGTTTATAATTGGAGCATAAGATAAAATTAAAAAACTAGATTTACCATTTTCCATTAGCCCCATTAGCAAGTATTTTATCAATATACGTTTTTCAATGGCTTTGGTTTGTAACGCTATGACCTCTGGTTTTTTGAGATGTTCCATTACTTCGCTATCACTTGCGCCAATGCGCTTGGAAAATTCAGATTTGTATAAAATCTTATGATCTAAACCAAGTATTCCACCCAAGAGATCTCCAGTTGACTCACTTATTAATTTAAAATAGGTAACATATTGTTCAAGAAAAATTTGATCATCTCTATTTAACATCTTTGCACTCTTACTAGAATATCAACTTGCTAGTTTAACATAATATAATGCTAGCATGATTTTGTTTGTTGATTGACCTACTTTTTACGTAATTTCATAACACTGTTAGATCTAAGTAAAAATGTAGTTGTGTCTTTAGTTGAATATAGCGTAAAATCGCGGTTTAATTTATTAAATACAACAAATGTATCACTTCAATATCCTATCATATATAAAGGACTGTTTTATATGAAAAAAGGTTTTTGGTTAGAACCTCGATCTATTGTTGCTATTGCCGTTTGTTTACTGGCTTTAGCAGAAATCGTTGATTTGACGATTGTAGCAGTCGCAATTCCCCACATTATGGGTGCGCTGGGGTGCAATATCCAAGAAGTCTCACTAGTAACTACGAGTTACATTGTGGCGGCTGCAGTTTTCATTATGACAACTGGATTTGTTAGCTCAAGATTAGGTGGCAAAAAAACAATTTTATTGTCTACTCTTGTTTTTGGAGTATCTTCAGTGCTTTGCGGTTTTGCGAGCAGCTTGAATGAAATGGTTATTTTTCGCTTGATTCAGGGGATTGGCGGTGCATTTTTACCATCTATGGCACAAGGCTATATTGTAGGTAATTTTGATGAAGAAGAACAGCCAAAAATGATGAGCATAATGACGCTGACAGTTGTATTGGGGCCAATTATTGGTCCATTAGCTGGTGGCTATTTAGTAAATGCATATAGCTGGAGATGTATATTTTTTGTAAATGTGCCAATTTGTCTAGTCGCATTTTTGATTGTATTCTTCTGGATGAAAGAAACAGTTACAACTAAAGTTAATTTTGATTCAATTAGTTTTGCATTTATGGCAATTGGCTTTGGTTCTCTTGAGTATTTCATTGATGAGGGCAATAATCTGAATTGGTTTAATTCGCATAAAATGGTGATTTGTCTCTGTGTTGGCTTAGTTTTTATTACTTTTTTTATCTGGCGCGGGATGCTTGGGCGTTCAGTAGTTAGCTTTGAACTTTTTAAAAACTCCAACTTTGTAATATCTTGTGCAATTGTCTTTCTGTTTATGGTTGCGGTTACAACGGGTATGGCATTTTATGCTACATTTTTACAACAGGGGTATAATTTCCCTGTCGATATCGCGGGGTATATAACCGCTCCACGCGGTGTCTGCGCTGTCTTTGGTGGCATTTTAGGCAGTATCCTATGTAGTAAGTTTGATAAACGGATTATTCTCATTAGCGGGCTACTCTTATTTAGCGGTGGTTGTTGGATAGAAACACATTTCGGTACCAACTGGAGTCTATCCACTCAATTACTAACCTGTGCAGTTATTGGTCTTAGCATGTCAATGACATTTACTCCATTGCTACAAGTTGCATTTACAGGTGTGACTGAAGCTTTAAGCAATGATGCCAGTGGAGTGTTTAATTTCTTTAGAAATATTGGCAATTCAGTTGGTACTTCAATCGCATCGACAGTTTTAAGCCGCAATGAGCAAGTCTCGTGGAATGATTTATCAACACATTTAACACCTTTTAATAGTGCCGTGCAACAGCTGCAAAATGGATTATTGCAAGGAATGTCAATCCAAAAACAGGTAACAATTCTATCGCAGCAAGTACAAGCCCAAGCATTTTTAATTGCAAATATAAATCTCTTTTATTTGGGCGGCATCATGGCGTTATCTCTTTGTCTATTGCCGATGTTCTTAGCTAAACCGCCCAAAGGTATCATTAAAGTTCACGCACATTAGTTTGCAAAAATATAGAAAATCAAATATTTCAACTGGTTATAAAAAATTTAGAGGATGAATAATAAATGGATAAACAGAAAATCAGCATTATTGCTCGTGGCGCATTATTAGTTGCAGTAGTTAGTGGTGGTGTATATTGGTATTTTGAACACTCTGAAAAATACCCATCTACCGATGATGGATACGTAAATGCAAACTTGGTTAATGTAGCGCCTAAAGTTAGTGGCTATGTTGAAGATATCTTGGTGAAAAATAATCAATTTGTCCACAAAGGTGATGTTTTGTTTCGAATTGCACCAACTGACTATAGCGTACAATTAGATCAGCAGCAGCAAGCTCTACAGTATGCGGTTCAACAAGCAAATAATGCCAAAGCTCAAATCAGTACGGCAGTTGCAAATGTTGCCAGCGCAAAGGTTAATTATGCTAATGCGTTAGCTCAAGTTGAACGTTATACGGAAATGAATAAGCAAAATGCGGCCTCAACTCAAAATTTACAAACCTATCAAACTCAGTTTGCCCAAGCAAAAGCTCAATTGGTTCAAGCGGAAAACGCTTTGGAACAAGACAAAATTTTAGTTGAGGCGGCTAATGCTCAGGTAGGTCAAGCTAAAGCACAGGTAGCAAATGCCAGAAACAATGTTGGGTATACTGATGTAGTGTCTTCAGTTAATGGTTTTGTTTCAAATATGTACCTAACTAAGGGACAGTACGTTGGAGTGGGGCAACAGGTTTTTGGCTTGGTTGATAATGATAGTTGGTGGATTGATGCCAATTTTAAAGAGACAGATTTAGAGCGCGTCAAAGATGGTCAACCAGTCGATGTTAAGCTGGATATGTATAAACATGCTCATTATAAAGGCGTTGTACAAAGCTTAAGTTATGCTAGTGGAACTACTTTTTCATTACTTCCTCCACAAAATGCTACTGGTAACTGGGTTAAAGTTACCCAACGGTTTACTATTCGGATTAAATTGGAAAATAATGCACAATTTCCATTACGGGTTGGTGCCAGTGCTGATGTTCAAATTGATACTACCAAATAAGAAGAATAGAAACAAGGATCTATCATGAGAAAAATTTCAACAATTAGTTTAACTGTGACAGTCGCAATGCTTAGTGGCTGCGGAATATTTTCGCCGTCATACCATCAGCCAACCATTGATGCACCTACGACTACCAGAAGTGGGATGAAGATTGAATCTGGCACCATTGAATCAAGCGCTACCAATTATAGCCAGCTACAATGGTGGAAAAAGGTTAATGATCCAGTATTGAATCAACTGATTATTCTGGCATTGTCTAATAATGCGCAAATTCAGGTTGCACAAGGCAATATTATGAAAGCGCAGGCGAGTTTGAAAGCAGCACAATATGCCTGGATTCCAACTTTGAATGGCGTAGGGGGCGGATTTGCAGGTAATAGCTGGGCAACTAATTTGACGCCTCAAGGTATATTGGCAGCCAATCCATCTGTCCAATCAGGTAATTTAGCCAACGCTAATTTTAGCGGCTTGTATGGTGGGTTTATGCCAACCTACAGTTTTAATGTTTTTGCCAATATTAATCAGACTAAATTAGCTAAAGCTACACTTGACATGCAACAAGCCATATACAATGCAACTCGTCTGACTATTATTGGGCAGGTGAGTGGTGGGTATTTTACTTTATTGGCGCAGAAAAAACAATTATTACTCCAACAGCAGATGATTGCAGATATGAAAGAATTACGTCGTTTAGAAATGATTCAGGTACAAAATGGTGCGGCAGATTTAGGTACTATTGCAACTTACGATCAAGCAATAATGACTTATCAAGCTAAGATACCTGCGATTGAAAATTCTATTTCACAAACTGAAAATGCATTGCGGGTGTTAATCAACCAAAATCCTGGTCCGATTGTTACTGATGGATCAATTGATAAACTGATTACGGATAACATTATTCCAGCAAATATTCCGTCGTCGGTCTTAAAAAGTCGTCCCGATATCATTCAGGCTGAAGATAGCCTAAAAATTGCCAACGCTAATGTTGGGTTAGCCAATTCGCAATTTTTCCCAACAATTAGTTTAACAGGCTTTGCTGGTGGTATATCTCAAGCCCTGAGTAATCTGCTTAATGTTGGTACTGGTTTTTGGATGGGTAGTGCGATGGCAAGTATACCAATTTTGGATGCCAGCACATACGAGCAGGTAAATGCTAAAAAAGGTGATTATTATGCTCAGTATTATAGCTATATGCAGACAGTTAAATCAGCGTTTCAAAATGTTGATAATAGTTTAACCAATAAGCAAAATATGGATAAAGTATATGCCGAAACGTATAAATCATACCAATATGCCAATGATTATTATAAAGTAAATCAGGTTCAGTTTAAAGCTGGTAATTCTCCGATGAATAATGTAATTCAAGCTAAACTCAATCTGGATAATGCAGGATTAAGCCTGCTTCAGGCTAAATCACAGCAATTAGATGCAATTGTTCAGGTTTACCAAGCTTTAGCTGTCGGTTATGCCGCCGAGAGTGAATTAAGCAAATCTCAAAAACTACCAGAATAGTGCAAGAGCTATTTCATGTTTTTGTATAAATACAACATATTATGGGTGTAAATTATTACACCCGAGTAGGTTTATATGGTATGAACTTTAATGCAGCGCTTATGTCTTAATATGCTGTTGTGGATTAATTTAATATTTAGAAATTAACTGAGCGAAATTATTTGTGTGTAAATTTGCCCATATACAAAACAATGTGCTAGCACTTATAATTGTGACTGAAGTAATTTATTTAAACTAC
>CAYIZV010000034.1:0-28250 GCA_964367915.1 uncultured Neisseria sp. | reverse complement strand
TACAGGTATGGCATATGCATAATTATAAATTCCTGTCAATGCGTAAGTTCTATATTATTAATATCATGAATTTGAAGTTCTATTTATCTGAACTGATGTTATTGAAAGCTATTTCAAAAGTTCCTTTAATCTAGTTACTCATGTACTCATGTTTTTTTTGTATTTTTTCGGTTTTTATTTGTAAAGCTATACTTTACAATTTCTAGCGATAAATATGTTAAAACCTCTCAGCAAATAATTATGACTATGGTATAATTAACATTAATTTAATTGCGGACATAAATAATGAATCAGATTTTAATAATCAAACTTACTGTTACTATCATTGTGCTTGCAACGTTTATCTATTTTTTAATTAATTTTCGACAGACAAATGAGCAATTAAGTACTCGTAAAAAACTACAAACCGTGACAACTGGATTTGTAGCGACATTTTTAGATACTTTTGGAATCGGTAGTTTTGCTTCAATTTTTGCTTTTCGCAACGCTTTTGGATTGATGGAAGATAATAAAAAGTATAATGGTTCTATAGTGGTTCAGGCGACCTTACCGACATTGCTGCAATCAATTTTATTTTTACAGCTGGTTAAGATTGACGGCTTGACTCTGATTACCGCGTGTATAATGATTGCGCTTGGCGGGATGGTTTCTGGCTATTTTGTCAAATATGTTAGTCGCAACGCTATTTACAATGTGATGCTGGTAACGTTTATTTTGACGGTAATTATCTTGTTACTTAACTCGATGCATATGTTAACTATTGGAGGCAATTTGATTTCTGTTCGTGGAATTAAATTGCTTGCGTTAGGTCTTGTAATGTTTTTGGCTGGTTGTTTGCCTGCTTTTGGAGTAGGGTATTATTCAATTGTGTTAGTGGTGATTTTTTTGCTGGGTTTATCGCCCGCAGTGGCTTATCCAATTATGACCACAGCGAGCGCAGTACAAATGCCAATGACTGCAGTACCAATGATTAAGCATCGTCAGTATTATTCATGGAGTACTCTGTTAATGGCTATTCCCGGTTGCATTGCGGTGATGATTGCTGCGCCGATTATTTCTAAGGTTGACGCATCCTATTTAAAATGGGTCTTGCTAGTAGTAATTTTTTACAATATTTGGACATTGATTAAAGCTAAAAAAGAATTAAGTAACTCTGCGAACTAAAGTAGTTTTAATTAATACTCGCTTGTTTCATGTATGATATTATGACTACGACACTAACTACCTCATGACAGTTATTTATAATTGATGTTACATATTTAATGCGTAACATCAATGTCTGGGCTAAATACTATGAATTACCATGCAGCCAAAAGGCGCTAATTGTACCGCTTTCTGAATAACCTGATTATTGCTATCATTCGTTAGTATTACGTTTAAAGCCTGAGTTAATTCTAAATCTAAGCTTGATAATTCCAACTCACAATTTTCCGCACTAAAATTACAGACCACCAACAGCATTTCATTTTGCCAATGGCGGCTATAGACGAGTAACTGCGAGTGCTCAAGCTGATAAAATCTGATTTCACCATTGGCAATCATCGGGTGTTCTTTGCGTAGCTTAATTAATCGCTGATAATAATAAAAAATGGAGTCAGCATCAGCTAAAGCGCTGGCAACATTAATTTGCGGATAATTATCAGCTGTTTTAATCCATGGCGTTCCACTGGTAAAACCTGCACTAGGCGTATCATCCCATTGCATTGGAGTGCGGGCATTATCGCGTGATTTCTGTGCTAAAATTTCCATCGCTTGAGTATGAGAATAGCTCCATTCCGAGGTCATTAGATTATAAGCATTGATACTTTCAACATCACGATAATCTTCGAGATTACTAAAGCGGGGATTAGTCATTCCAATCTCCTCACCTTGATAAATATAGGGCGTGCCGCGCATACAATGTAGTGCAGTTGCAAGCATGGTGGCAGATTGTTGCGGGTAGTTTTTATCATCCCCAAAGCGTGAAAGTGCGCGTGGCTGATCGTGATTTGACCAAAATAGGGCATTCCATCCATTACCAGCTTGCATTTGTAATTGCCAGTCGCTGATTATCTTTTTGAGCTGTAAGAAATCATATTGCATAATACTCCATTTATTGCCATTTGCATAATCAACTTTGAGATGATGAAAACTAAACACCATGTCCAGTTCATGCTCTGCTGGATTAGTATAACGGATACAGTTGGCAATTGAAGTTGAGGACATTTCGCCAACCGTGATAATTCCGTCTTTGTAACTGAAAACCTCATGGTTCATTTCCTGCAGATACTCATGAATTTTAGGCCCATCGGTATAATATTTCCGTCCATCGCTGGTAGGTGTCTCCAGCGTGTCATCCAAAAAAGTTTGTTCTTTGGAGATCAGATTAATTACATCCAGACGGAATCCATCAACGCCCAAATCAAGCCACCAGCGCATCATGCTATAAATTTCATTACGCAATTGTAAATTTTCCCAATTCAAATCAGCTTGAGTTACATCAAATAAATGTAAATAATATTGTCCAGTTTCAGGTACAAACTGCCAACTGCTTCCGCCAAACTTAGATAGCCAGTTGGTCGGTGGATTACCATTATTGCCATCTTTCCAAATATAATAGTCATAGTACTGACTGCTAGGGTCGCGCAACGCCTCCTGAAACCAATGGTGCGCAGTTGAGGTATGATTTACCACTATATCCATGATTACTTTTAGTCCTCGGCTGTGTGCTTTGGCTAATAATTCTTGCATATCTGCCATTGTTCCATAGCTGGGATCAATACTATAGTAGTCGCTGATATCGTAGCCATTGTCGCGTTGAGGTGAAGCATATACTGGCGTTAACCACAGAACGTCAACACCCAATTTCTGCAAATAATCCAGTTTACTAATTATACCTTGTAAATCACCAGTAGGGTTATCACCACTGGCTTTGAAGCTTTTAGGATAAATTTGATAGACTACGGAATTTTTCCACCATTGCTGTGTCATGTTAAATACTCTTAAAATTAATTTTTTTAGCAAAAAGTAGTGTCAGTAGAAATGGTACTAACAGAACTATACCCATAGCCATAAAATAAGTTAGCCAGAATTGCGGCATGATTGACAAAAATGCTGGTAAGCCACCAACACCAATGGCAGAGGCTCGAACTCCTTCAACGGCAATCAATGCTGCGCCAAGAGATGCACCAGCCATCGCGCAGAAAAATGGGATTTTAAAACGTAGATTTACTCCAAACATCGCGGGTTCAGTAATTCCTAAGTATGCCGAAATTGCAGATATAAAAGCTAAACCTTTGAGTTTTTCATCTTTGGCTAAAACCATCATTGCAAGTGAAGAAGAACCCTGCGCAATATTAGATAAGGCAACCATTGGCCATAATAATGCGCCTCCAGTGCTGGCAATTAGCTGAAAATCAATAGCTAAAAAGGATTGATGCATACCGGTAATAACTATCGGAGCGTAGAGTGCGCCAAAGATTAAGCCACCAAGGAGAGCAAACTTGGTAAAAATAAATACTAAAGCATAAGTTAAACCATTGGCAATGGCGAAAGTAATTGGACCAATCACAATAAAAGATAAAAACCCAGTAATTAACAGCGCAATCGGTGCAACTAAGAGTAATTTAAACGCATCGGGGATTTTTTTATTGAGCCATAGTTCTAAACGCACTAACACAAAAGCCGAGACAATAACGGGTAAAACTTGTCCTTGGTAACCAACTTTTTCTAAAGTAAAACCTAAGATATGCCATTGTGGTACGCTGTGATTTTGTACCGCAGTTGCATAGCCATATGCATTGAGTAAATCAGGGTGAATCAGCATTAATCCAAGGACGATTCCGAGTAAGGGATTACCACCAAAACGTTTGACAGCTGACCATCCAACCAAACCCGGCAAAAATACAAATGCAGTTGAAGCAATCACATTAATCATTCCCGCAATACCAGCCAGCGTAGGGTAAAGGTCGACTAGTGATTGAGTATGGCTCAGCCAGATTTTTTCCGTGAGGATGTTATTTAGCCCCATGAGTAAACCAGCGGTAACAATCGCTGGAAGCAGAGGAATAAAAATATCAGCAAGTAGTTTGACTCCGCGCTGAATTAATGACATATTTTGTTCACTAACCGCCGCTACTTCTTGTTTGCTGCTGTGCCCGATATTAGCTGTTTTGAGAACTAATTCACAGACTTGATCGACGGTTCCCTGACCAATTACAACTTGATATTGACCATTAGCACTAAAGCATCCTTTGACAAAAGGCAATTGATTTAGGCGTGCCGCATCGACAATACTATCGTCTTTTAAGACCAAACGTAAACGGGTAATGCAGTGTGTCGCAGCTAAAATATTTGCTGCACCGCCGAGTGCTTCAATTATTTCCTGTATATGTTCTTGAGCTACGCCACTTTTGGAATTAGTCATTTTTTTCTCCATAATTTAAGTACTAATAAGCTATAGGGTATGTGTTGGGTTGATATTTACATAGCGTAATTATAACTTGTTTATACAAGTTAGTCAATAGTTGTTTAGACAAGTCGTGGAGATGTAATTAAAAAAGAAACCATACAATAGGTTTCTGCTTTAGAATAATCTAAATTATGTACTTACCTGCGGCGAACAAACTCGGTAAAAACAAACTTATCCGGACGATGATGGGATTCGGTATATTCAAATAAAATTCCATCTGTGAGATAAACCCAGTTTTTAACTACGACTACGCAATTAAACTGGCCGAGATCAAGATATTCTAGATCGTGCTCATTGGGTGAGCATACTTCGATACTTCTACGCGCAAAACCAATTTTTAATTTTAAATCCGATTCAATATAGTGATAGATTGATTTCTGGGCAATTTCTTGGCTGAGCCCGGTAATCAAATTAGTATTGAAATAATTGAGATCGGCAATGATTTTTTCACCATTTAGCGTCCGTAAGCGGAGTAATTTTAAGAGTGGCGTTTCTGCGCTAAACCCCGCTACTGAAGCTAATTGCACATCACAGGCTAAATTTTGATAGAGACCAACTTCGGTGGTAAAGGTACTTCCACTATCTTGATTGGCTTCAGCAAAGCTAACCAGACTACCAAAGGAAAAAGTTATCTGCTCATGATCTAAGACAAAAACACCCTTACCGTGCTGAGCATTGATTAATCCATCTAGTGCCAATAATTCCAGAGCTTTGCGTAGTGTCCCGCGACTACAGTTAAAATCCTGACAAAGTTGATTTTCCGAGGGGATTTTACTTCCTGCTGGTAAAGATTGATTCGCGATTCTTTGCTTTAGCTCATTATAAATTAATTCAAATTTTTTCATCTTAGCTCATTAGTAATTATTAGATTATCCAAGGTATAAGCTGTATTTTACCAGTTATGATTTCTCAATGTCATAATAGCCACGTAAGTTGCTCAAAAAATGAAGTGCCAATTATGATAAAATCCGAGGATTATTTCACTTTTTAGGAATTTGATTCATGAGTAGCCGCTATTCACATAAAAAGCTTGCCGATGCTGGTAATGCCACCCGCAATATTCATTTTGGCGTAGAGCCAGATCCGGTAACAGGAGCAATTTTGCCACCGATCTATCAAACTGCTACCTATGCACAAGAAGCAGTGGGAGTAAATAAAGGACACACCTATACTCGTTCCTCAAATCCAACGGTTGCCACACTTGAAAAGAAATTAGCCGGGATTGAATATGCAGCTGGTGCTGTTGCTTTTGCAACTGGTCTAGCAGCAACTACAACCTTGATTATGAGCTTATTAGAGCAGGGCGATCATATCGTGTGTTCGGATGTGGTCTTTGGTGGTACGGTGCGTTTGGTGGATACTGTGTTTAATAAATTCGGAATTAGTATTAGTTATATTGATGCAGCTAACCCGGATAATATTGCTCGGGCAATTCAAGAAAATACCAAAATGATATTTTTGGAAACCCCTGCTAATCCAACGCTTAAACTCAATGATATTGCGGCAATCAGTAAAATTGCTCATGTAAAAAATATTACGGTAGTAGTGGACAATACTTTTCTGACTGGAATTTTGCAACGTCCACTGGAGCTTGGCGCGGATATCATTTTATACTCAACAACTAAATATATTGATGGACATAACGCAACGGTTGGCGGTGCGTTACTCAGTAATAATAAAAAATATCTCGAAGATTTTGATTATAACCGTAAAAATATCGGCAATATTCAAGCACCAATGGATGCATGGTTAACCATGCAGGGTATCAAGACTCTGGATTTACGAGTTAAACAACATTCTCGAAATGCTCAAGCCGTTGCTGAGTTTTTAGAACAGCATCCGCAAGTTAGCAAGGTTTATTATCCTGGCTTGGCGTCGTTTGCGCAAAAAGAATTGGCAGCAACGCAACACCGTGATGGTTTTCATGGCGGAATGCTGGCATTTGAAGTCGTTGGTGGTTACGAGCATGCTTTGCATGTGATGAATAATGTAGTTTTATGTACCTTGGCTGAATCATTGGGAGCAACAGAAACGATTATTACTCATCCAGCATCAATGACGCATGTAATGATGGCAGCAGAGCAACGCTTGGCAATCGGGGTTAGCGATGGTTTAATCCGTTTTTCAGTTGGTTTGGAAGATCCTGAGGATATTATGCGTGATTTGGAACAAGCTCTGGCGTGGAGCAAATAACTCATCGTCTTTGAGTCTTGGACTTTGTCGGATTTCAAAAAAGATTCCTTATGTAGCGCTGTCTACACCGCGTCGTCTTTTTTATCAATCCTTCGCGCCCAAAAATCAAATACTGCGAGTATAGTTTATGAATGAGATGGTAATTACGTAGGAAGTATAGAATAATATGATTCAAAATAATAAGTTAAACAGTGAGCAGAAAAAAGTAATCATGCTTTCCTCGATGGGGGGAATGCTTGAGTTTTATGATTTTACCATTTATGGTTTATTTGCGGTGTATTTTGCCGGACAATTTTTTCCGAGCCATAATAGTTTTATTTCCATAATTGCCAGCTATTCAATTTTTGTGGTCGGTTATATTGTGCGTCCTTTGGGGGGGATTTTATTCAGCCATATCGGTGATGAATGGGGGCGTAAAAAAGTCTTGATTTTAACCATGGTACTTATGGGAATTGCCTCGCTCGGGATGGGAGTATTGCCGACGTATAATCAAATTGGTATTTATGCGCCCGCCTTGATGCTTCTTTTTCGAGTGATTCAGGGCTTGGCGATTGGTGGTGAATTACCGAGTATGATAGTCTATGTTTCTGAATCAATGCCTGAGAAACGTGGCTTTGCCATGGGCGGTGTTTTTAGTGGCACTGTTGCGGGCTTGATTCCCGGGATGTTAATCAATCTGGCAATCGTCCATAATTTGAGCATAGAGCAAATAAATAGCTTTGGCTGGCGGATTCCGTTCATTCTTGGTGGCTTTTTGTGTTTTGTGGCATATCGGGTACGTAAAGAACTGCACGAAACAAATGCGTTCAAACATATCCGCGAACATAATGGTGTACCGTTTCTTGAATTATTAAAAAATCATTTTGGTAAAGTAATTATCGGATCTGGTTTAACTGCGATTATGGCAACCCCGATTGTGCTATTGATTATTTTTATGCCGACTTATTTGGCTAAAATTGTTAAGCTAAATCCGGTGCTAATTAGCAATGCAGTTTTGATTGCTTCAGTGGTTAGTGTAGTCTCGATCTATACTATGGGTTTATTGGCGCAAAAACATAATGTATTTAAACTAATGCGTGCTTGCCTAGTTGGAATCGTGGTTGCTGCGGCAATTTGTTATTCCTTAATTAGCGTTGGTGGTAATCTGGTGTTAGCATTAGTGATTTTTGCGGTATTCCAAGGGTTCTTAGTTACCTTACCGCCTATTTTACTAAGTTACTTATTTCCAGCTAATATTCGACTAACTGGCGTAGCATTATCTTACAATATAAGTTTTGTGATATTTGGCGGTGTCACCCCGTTATTTGTTACTAGCATTATTGAAAAAACTGGCTGGATATTCCTGACCCCAGTGTTGGCATTGGTGATTACTGCCATTTTTGCAGGCTGGGCTTTGTGGCAAAGCCATAAAGTTATTAATCTGGCAACTGATTAAGATTTCAAAGGATTAATAATGCTGTTTAGATCGTTAACTTTGCTATTTTTAGCGCAATTATGCGTTGGATTTAGCATTGTCTTGTCCAAAGGTATTGTTGATCATCATAGTCCATTGCTGCTGTTGACAGTTCGTTTTACTGTCTCGGCTTTGATTATGTACGTTGTGAGCAAAAGTTCTACTAACGGCTCACCACTACAAACACGATTGAGCCGTGTTGGGTGGATAGTTTTACTCAGCGAAAGCCTTGGTGCTGGAGTATTATTTAATTTCATTATGTTAAGCGGGCTTCATTTTACCAATGCTAATAGTGCGGGTCTAATTACCAGCCTGCTTCCTGCTGTTATAATTTTGGTTAACGTGATTTTTTTTAAACAACTCCTAAATCGTAAAATAATTATCTCCCTATCTATCGCAGTGCTTGGTTTAATTATGATTAACTTGAGTGCAACTGATGGTAATGCACACAATGCGTTGCTTGGTAATTTACTGGTATTTCTGGCATTGATTCCTGATAGTTTATATTATGTCTTAAGTAAGTCACATCCACTTAAACTTAGCCTTAATCACAAGGTTTTTTGGCTAAATGCGTTAAATCTACCATTTTTATATATTGCTGTCTACTTCTTACCTGACGGAAGCTGGGCAGCACTATCCATCCATGACTATATGTTGATGATTGCCATCGGCGTGACCTCGGTATTGTTTTTTGTGTTTTGGCAATTAGGCAGTAAAGGCGTTGATGCTACTTATGCTGCTTTGGCTACCGCGTTCATGCCACTAGGCACGGTGATTTTAGCATGGATAATCTTGGGTGAGGGCTTGGGCATGATGAAAATGCTTGGTATGGTAATGGTGATGTTTTCAATTGTCTTTTATGCACGTAAGTAATAGAAAATACCTATAAGGGTAGTTAAATGACCAACATTCAACAAATCAATAACTTCATTGCGATAATTGAACATAATAGTTTCAGCCGTGCGGCAGATGCAATGTGCCAATCAATACCGAGTGTAAGCAGGCAGCTATCCGATTTGGAAAATAGTTTAGGAAATTTATTAATTATAAGAAATAGGCGTAATTTGTCGCTTACTGAGTTTGGGAAAATTTACTATAAAGAAGTTAAAGAGCTGATTAGGCATCATGAAAAGCTTGAAACTATTGTTCATACTTATAAGAATGAGCCATCTGGTATTTTAAAAATCATGCTACCCGATCATTCATTTAGCCAATATATACTGCCTTATCTCGCTGAATTTAGAAACGATTATCCTAGAATCATCCCTGATATAGAAATAAGTGAAAGTTTACCTACTATTCATGACGAGAAAATAGATGTATTGATTTCTATGGAAGCTGTTGTTGAGCAATTTGATGAAAACACTGTAAATGTTGTTAAGAAATATCTAAAAACGAATGAAGTAATTCTTTGTTGCTCACCAGAGTATATTGAAAAATTTGGTTGTCCACAATCTCCAGAAGAAATGCATCAACATTTCTATCTTGCCCATAGTTATAGTAAAAAACCAAAATATATTTATTTTAATGATACTCATGTCAAATTAGAACCATACTTATATATTAATAAAATGTCATGTATGATTGATTGCGCCCGAAATTCGGTTGGGATCATACATATTATTAAAGATTATGTTCAGGCTGACTTAGACTCCGGTAGATTAATAGAAATTTTGCCTAATACTAAAAAATTAAAAGACACATACTTATATTATAGAAAGGTAGATTATTTGGAGCCAAAAGTTGCTAAATTTGTTGATTTTATTTTTAAGAAAATCAACAAGCAAACAGTAGGGTAAATTTAAAATAACTTTTAAACAGTAGTTACGTTTTGAATTTATCTTTCAATCCAGATTTGAACTGAAAGATATAATTAAGGATTATACTTGTGTGCTTAATGCACCATTATGGAGTGTGTAGACTCTCTGTGTTTTAGCGGCAATCTCGCGATCATGTGTCACGATAATCAGGCTGGTTTTAAGTTCTTGCTGTAGTTCAAAGAAAATATCAAGAACTTGATGTGCAGTAGTATTATCCAGATTACCAGTCGGTTCATCTGCAAAAACGATTTTAGGTTTATTAACAACTGCACGGGCAATTGCTACACGTTGACGTTCGCCACCTGATAATTGATTAGGGTAGTGTTCCAGTCGTTTGCCAAGCCCAATTCGTTGCAGAATATATTCAGCATACTCACGGGTTTCAGCGCTTTCCATTCCGCCAATTAGCAGGGGCATCATGGTATTTTCTAGTGCGGTAAATTCCGGCAGTAAATGATGAAATTGGTAAATAAATCCAAGATGTTTATTCCGCAACGCACAAAGTTGGTTTTGATTAAGCGCAGTTAATTCTTCACCACAAACAATCACTCGTCCGTCACTGGCACTATCTAATCCCGCTAATATTTGTAGCAGTGAAGTTTTACCACTTCCAGAACTCCCGACTATACTAACTGTTTCACTATCGCTAACTTCAAAACTAACATTTTTAAAGATTTCCAGAGGCGCGGCATCGATTTGGTTAAATGATTTTGCCAAATTACGGCAACTTAGTAAAATATTACTCATAACGTAATGCCTCCGCAGGATTGATTTTGGCTGCCGAACGGCTCGGGTAAATTGTAGCAAAGACACTTAATAGAATTGATACACTGAAAATAGTAAAGACATCGCTAAATTCAACTTGAGAAGGCAAATAATCAATAAAATACACTGCACCAGAAATCAGCTTGGTATGAGTTATTAATTCTATTCCATGAACAATATCACCAACGGTAAGTGCCAATATTACACCAAGAATTGTGCCACTGAGCGTGCCAATAATCCCGGAGATGCCCCCTTGCAGCATGAAAATTTTCATAATGTTTTTTTCTGATGCGCCCATAGTACGTAGAATTGCGATATCACTTTTTTTATCATTTACCGTCATTACCAAAGTTGATACCAGATTAAAGGCTGCTACGGCAACAATTAGTGTTAGGATCACAAACATCATCTTTTTCTCCATCGCAACCGCAGAGAAATAATTAGCATGCTGATCTATCCAATCTTGAACGATATATTGACCAGGTAATATTTCATAGAGTTGCTGCTTGATGGTCTGAGTTTGCATCACATCATTTACTTTTAGGCGGATTCCTGTAACGCTATCTGGCGTTTTAAAGAGTAATTGCGCTTGTTTTAAGCCTATATAAGCGAGTGAAGCATCATATTCTGCCATATGTGTATCAAAAATTCCTGAGACCGTAAATTGTTTAAGCCGAGGAACCATTCCCGCAGGGGTAATTTGCCCATCGGGAGTAATAATAGTTATTTTATCGCCAATGCCGACTCCCAGCTGCCGTGCTAGATCTTTACCGATAACGGTATTAAAAGCACTTGACTCCAAAGAACTAAAACTACCACTACTAATGCTTTTGGCAATGTCATCTACCTTTGGCTCATAATTGGCATCAACACCACGGATCAGCACACCACCTACACTGCCATCAAACGAGATTAAACCTTGACCGTCTATATATGGAGCGTATGCCAGGACATTTTTATCCTGAAGAGTCATTTCGCCAATTTTTTGCCAATCTGGAATTGAATTGTCAGCTGATAGAATTTGCATATGTGCAGAAACACCGATAATCTTGCTGCGAATCTCGCGCTGAAATCCATTCATTACCGATAGCACTGTAATCAATGCAGCTACACCAAGTGCAATACCGATGATTGATACCAGAGAAATAAATGATACAAAGCTATTTTTTTGTTTGGCACGTAAATAACGCATTCCAACCATGAGTTCAAATTTACTAAACATTACTGTCCTTGTAAGGGTTTTCAAGATTTTCAATCATTGTGATCAAAAAAGATTTTATTTGTGTTGAATCAACGTCCATTAAAAGTGCATCTTCATAGGCATCTTGAATCACTTGCTGTAATTCCTCAATGTTTTCACGCATAACCTTGACTTTTTCGGTGCAGGATACAATTTCCCCATTCGAACGATGCCAGATTGGAAGATTTAATTTCATAGAGCTTAATGCTTTTTCTTCTTTTTGGTCGATTTACCAGTGCTAGATTTGCTAGTTGATTTTGTCTTGGTAGTTTTTCTGCCACTATGCGTACCATGTCTTGAGCGTCCACGGTGTGAGCGATAGCTTTTTCCACCTCCACCACTTGGTAATGCTTCATCACGCACATCCTGATAGTTTTCTAATGTGGAATTACCGTTGTCATCAGAGTTTTCTTGTACTACGCGTTTTGCGCCAACATAATGTTTAACCCAGTAACCACTGAGGTCAGTAATTTGAATATTTTCACCTGTACGAGGCGATTGAATAAATTTATTATTCCCCAAGTACATCCCAATATGTGAAATCCTGCTACCGCCCATGGTCTTAAAGAAGATTAAATCGCCTGGTTGTAGTTCATTGATATTTACACGCTTACCTACTTTAGCCATCTCTGCGGCTGTGCGTGGGAGATTGATTCCCAGAGATTTTTTGAATACATAGCGAACAAAGCCACTGCAATCCATTCCAGTATCTGGGGTATTACCGCCCCATTTATAAGCAATTCCCATTAAGCTAACTGATTGTAATAGCATATTGGTTATAGCATCCTGCGATTGTTTGGTTGTCATTGTCGCTTGGCTATTTCTGTTATTGTTATTACCACTATCGTAGTCGTTATCGATATCGTTATTATTGCTATTATTACTAGGTGTAGACTTAGCTATTGCCGAGATTGGATCACTCGCATCATTATTGTCATCAGCAAACACAGTGCCAATGCTAAAGAAAGTAAACACTCCCAGAATTAATCCAGTAAGCGTTTTTTTTGAATATTGTTTCATAAATCAAGCTTGTAAATAAATTCGATCACACTCTTATGCTTTACCATACTCAAACAGATTGGAAATACTGGTAGGCGATTTACGAACGAAGCTTACTGGTTGTAAGTGAGTCGTAAATCCAACGACCTAGGATGATGAATCTGTTTGAGTATATAGCAGGTGCAGTTTTATAAGTTGCATACCCTGACTTATTTCTGAGTATAGTTAACCCGTGATTTTCGCATATTTTGGAACATCACTTCAATAAAAAAGCCGCCATCAACAATGATAGCGGCTAAGATTTCAGTACTATGTATTATTATAAGCTATAATACATTTGCATTTCAACAGGGTGAGTAGTCATCCGATACTTAGTAACTTCATGCATTTTAAGCTCGATATAACTATCAATCCATTCATCACTAAACACTCCACCACGAGTTAGGAACGCGCGATCTTTGTTTAAGTTTTCTAGTGCCATTTCTAGACTTGAGCAAACTTGAGGGATTTTAGCTAGCTTGCTCTCTGGTAAATCATACAAATTCATATCCATTGCTTTACCTGGATCAATCTTGTTAATAATTCCATCAATACCAGCCATTAGCAATGCGCTAAATGCAAGATACGGATTAGCCATTGGATCTGGGAAACGAGTTTCAATCCGACGTGCTTTTTCTGAACTGGTAAATGGAATGCGAATTGACGCTGAACGATTACGTCCAGAATAAGTCATAATTACCGGAGCTTCAAAGCCTGGTACTAAACGTTTGTACGAATTAGTTGTAGGATTGGTAATTGCATTCAATGCTTTTGAGTGCTTGATGATACCACCAATATAGTGCAATGCGGTTTCAGATAGATTAGCATACTCTTTACCAGCAAACAAGTTTTTACCGTCTTTCCAGATTGACTGGTGAACATGCATCCCTGAGCCGTTATCGCCAACAATCGGTTTAGGCATAAATGTTACGGTTTTACCATAGCGGTGTGCAGTATTACGCATTACATATTTGAAGATTTGTGACCAATCAGCGCGTTCTACCAAGCTACTGAATTTAGTACCAATCTCACATTGTCCGGCTGTAGCTACTTCATGATGATGTACTTCAACAGGGATACCTAATTCTTCAAGAGCTAAGCAAGCTGCTGAACGTAAATCTTGGTGCGAATCCATCGGAGGCAATGGGAAATAGCCACCTTTAATGCCTGGGCGATGTCCAGTATTACCACCTTCAAATTCTTTGTCAGAACTCCACACTGCTTCTTCTGCATTAATCTTATAATGACAGCCGCTCATATCTGCGCCCCAAGTTACAGAATCAAAAATGAAGAACTCTGGTTCTGGACCAAAGTATGCAGTATCTGCAATTCCACTCTCTTTGAGGAATTTCTCTGCTTTTTTAGCGATTCCGCGTGGACAACGCTCATATGATTCCATTGTGCTTGGTTCAACCACATCACATGTGATGAATAAAGTTGCATCATCAAAGAATGGGTCAAATTTTACAGTTGCTGCATCTGGACGTAACAACATATCTGAGCACTCGATACCTTTCCAGCCTTCAATTGACGAACCGTCAAAAGGTTGACCGATTTTAAACAGATCTTCACTAACTGCTTTAGCCGGAATCGTTACATGGTGCTCTTTACCAATTGTATCACTGAACCGTAAATCAACAAATTTGATATCGTGTTCTTTAATTAATTTTTCTACTTTGTGAAATCCGCTCATATTCGGTTACCCTTAAAATTGAAATTGAAACATGCTTGCTGCCAAGTTGGTATTTTAACGCAAAATGCTGCTCTGCAGCAAAAAATATTATTATGAATTACTTAGTTTTTTTTGCCTGCTCATGCTTTAGTTAATGTATAATTTGGGACTAATTTTTTTACCTCTATTTGAGTAAGTTTTGAGTTGATAATTTATGGATCATGAATACGAAAATAATAAATTGCAAAAAAGACTACGCGCTGGCGTAGGTAAAGCAATCAGTGACTATAATATGATAGAGAATAATGATACTATCATGGTTTGTTTATCTGGTGGAAAAGACAGCTATAGTATGTTGGATATTCTGCTCGGACTGCAGAAATCAGCTCCGATTAGTTTTAAGATTGTAGCAATTAATCTCGATCAGGGGCAACCGGGATTTCCTAAGCATATTTTGCCAGAATACCTAAGTTCGCTTGGGGTAGAGTATAAAATAATTGAAGAAGACACTTATTCGACAGTAAAACGTGTAATCGAAGAGGGTAAAACTACTTGCGGTTTATGTTCAAGACTTCGTCGCGGGATTTTATATCGGGTAGCTAAAGAAATTGGAGCAACTAAAATTGCTTTGGGGCATCATCGTGATGACATTTTGGAAACTTTGTTTTTAAATATGTTTTATGGTGGTAAGCTTAAAGGTATGCCCGCAAAATTAATTAGTGATGATGGTAACAATATTGTAATTCGCCCACTTGCATACTGTGCAGAAAAAGACCTGATTAAGTATGCTGAGCTTAAGAAGTTTCCAATTATTCCATGTAATCTTTGTGGTTCACAGCCTAATTTACAGCGGCAGGTAATTAAAGAAATGTTGGACGAATGGTCAAAGAAACATCCAGGGCGGATTCAGACAATGTTTCGCGCCATGCAAAACATAGTTCCTTCACATCTAATGGATACTCGGCAATTTGATTTTGCCAATATAAAAAGTACTGGAGTAGCCAATCCTGAAGGAGATATTGCTTTTGATCGAGAGAGTTTTGCTGAACCAGCTGTAATTAACTTGGTTTAATTAATCTATAATCAAAAAAGCCCATCTGTAACATACAGATGGGCTTTTTTGTATTTAACGAAGCGTCAGCAATGCTGCACCAGCGGTAAAACCACCGCCAAAAGCACATAATGCAATATTTTTCTGATGCTTTTGTTCAGCAAGAGCTTCACTCAGCGCGATTGGTATTGTGCATGAAGAAGTATTGCCATAATTAGCAATATTACTGAACATTATTCCCGTCGGTAATTTTAAACGACTTTCAACAGCGCTTAAAATCCGCTGATTAGCCTGATGCGGTACCGCAAGATTGATAGAACTAACCTCTACATTAGCAAGTTGACAGCATTTATGAATTGCCATCGACATGGTTTTTACTGCGACGCTGAAGAGTTTTTTACCTTGCATCGTGATTCCTTCTTCCAAGCGGGTTGGAATATTCAAAATCGAACCATCTTCAGGATCAGAACCTAAATAAATCTGTTTAAGTTCAGCAACGCATTCATCCATATAATTGCTGCCACATAAAATAGTTGCACTTGCGCCATCGGCAAACAGAAATGCAGTTTCAAAATCCTCTGGGCGAATCCGCTGAGATAATGCTTCTGCTGTCACAAGCAAGACGCGCGCATTTGGGCGGGCAATTAAATAATCCTGTGCTGCTTGGAGTGCATAAATATAACCACTACAAGCGGCGTTAAGATCATAAGCTGGAATATTGCTGGCACCAAAGATTTGACTTAGCCGATGTAATACCAGACAAGACAATGATGGCGATTGATATTGTTCTGGGCTGCAAGTTGCACAGATTACCAAATCAATATCGCGTAGTTTTAAATTTTGAGCTTCAAGTGCAGCAACGCTTGACTCAACCGCCAGATCAACTACACTTTCCTCATCACTTAACCAGCAACGTTGGTGAATTCCTGTTCTTTGGATAATATCTTCATTGGTAAAATCAGGAAATTGCGGAAGAATTTCTTCATTTTTTACTATACGCGAACCTGCCCTAAAATGTGGAGTATTAAGTCCAACACTGCCAGCGGGGCTAGCTACAATTTGAGGTATTGCATGAACTACTATTGCTTCTTTGCGGCTTAAGAGTGGTTTACGTGTTTTGCTGATTGCCACTTTCACTACGCCTTGTGGTAAGCGTATTTTTACCAATGGATTGCCTACTACTGCTTTGTCTTCAAGTTCAACGCAAATCTCTTCAACAACACCATTACATGGAGATAAAATTTCACCTGCAGATTTACTGGCTTCAATATCAACCAAGACTTGACCTGGTTCAACTTTGTCCCCAACCTTAACGTGAATAACATTAATTAGTACCGTTTCATCTGATGGGCTAGCACCAATTACATCTACGGTGAACAACGATTCATCTTGTTGTGCCTCTTGTTCCCATTCTAAATTGAGGTTGAGCAAATCACAGGCAGCTGCCAGAATTTTCTCAAATGATGGTAGTACTTCAAGCTGGTTTGCGAAATTACATGGCGTGTAAGTATCAGCGCGGGCAATTCTACGCATTTTAACTGGGTTAGTTGCTAATTCAGCAACACTTGCCATAATATCGCCACCTAATCCACAAGTGAGATTATCCTCGTGAACAACTACCAAATGGCGAGTTTTATTTGCTGAGCTGACAATGGTTGCTACATCATAGGGTTTGATTGTTCTTAAATCAATAACTTCTGCGGCAATACCAATAGTTTCTAGGCTTTCAGCTGCTTGCTGACAAAGTGAAACAGTGTTTCCCCAGCCGACTAAAGTAATATCCAGCCCAGCTTTAACTATTCGTGCCTTACCAATTGGAATTAACTGTTTGCTTACATCGTAAGAAGTTGTATCTTCAACACTACCGTTATTTAACAGTTTTTTAGGGTATAAGAATAAACTTGGACGACGTGATTTAAAAGCAGCGTTAAGCATCCCGGCTGCATCCGCAGCATTTGCAGGCATATAAACATCCAAACCTGGAATATGTGCAAAAGTTGCTTCGTTGGTTTGCGAATGGAAAGGGCCAAGACCAGGGCGGTAAGCGCCACATGCGGCAAAGATAATTACCGGGCATTGCCAGCCACCGTTGGTACGCCAGTACATAGTTGATATTTCGGAGAATATTTGATTATAAGCCAAAGGTAGGAAATCAGCAAATTGGATAAATGCTACCGGATGTTTACCAGCTAATGACAAACCAGCTGCCAAACCCGCAATTGTTGATTCGCTTAATGCACTATTTAGTACTCGCCCTGGATATTGTGTTGATAAACCTCGTGTGATTCCAAATACATCACCCTTGCCATCTTCGACATCCTCACCCATGATGATTACATCTTGGTTGTTGGCTAACTGATGGTGAAATACACGACGCATCGCTTCAAGCATAGTCATGCGTTCTTCGCTATTAAAATCTCCACGATACTCAGCCGCTGTAGCTTGTAACTCTTTAGGTAACTCAATCTCTGCTACATGATTAGCTGCTGGCTCAGTTCCCTTGCGTGCTTCATCAACCGAAGCGCGTACTTCTGCAATAGTTTGCTGTTTGATGGTTTCTATTTCAGAGCTACTGCAGCCTTGGCTTAATAAATAATCATAACTGGTTTTTAGAGGATCGGATTGCCAAGAAGCATCTAATTCAGCATCGTTACGGTAAAGTTTTTGGTCATCTGCATTGGAGTGATTATCTAAGCGCTCCACATTAAAAATAATAATTTGTGGTTTGCGATCTTGTCGCATAGTAGCAATTATGCTCTCAACTGCGCTATACTGCTCCAGCGGTTTACTGCCGTCAAGATACGTAATAGGTATATCATAAAAGCTACTTGCATTACTACCGTCTGCCAGCGAGAAAAATGTTTTGCCCGCGGTACGGGTTGAAATAGCTAAATTATTATTATGTATGAAAAATAAGACTGGTAAATTATTGCGATGCGTCTCAGCAATTGCCTCCAAAACTTCTCCTTGTTGCGAAGTTCCGTCACCAATTGAGCAATAAACAATTGGGTGATCGTCTTGGTCTTTAACCGCCATAGCTACTCCGGCAGCTTGCAGGGCATTATTACCGACTGGTCCAACTAGACTCATAAGATTTAGCTCTGGCGCACTCATGTGTGAAACCATTTGTCGTCCTGCTGAATGTGAATCAGCTTTAGCTAGTGAACTTAAGAAGAACATTTTGTTGCTAACACCGCGAGCAATCATCAGCGCTTTATCGCGATAGTGGCAATGTAACCAATCTGATGGCTGTAAAAATGGTGCAACGATTGCACTACCTTCATGTCCTTTGCTGGATGCCAAAAAATTAGCTTCTCCGCTGTTGACTAATTCTGATTCTACAATATCTGATTCCCGTGAAGCAATCATTGAACTATATAGATTCAATAAAATTTGTTTAGTCATTAAATTCAATCTCTCTTAAAAATTTGTTTTAGTTGTACACGAATCATTCAGTTGCCACATATTCTGGATGATTTGTGTTATGGTGCACAGTCTGATAAAGAGGTATCCGATACCAATGTTTGTTTAACTGATACTTGTTTTTATTGTATTTATAATTATTGAAATACAACAGCTTGTTATGGTAAGATTATCAAATCCTTGTAGTGCTAATATAATACTTGTGATATAATCATTTTATTGTGTATTTTTAACTATCAGCTCAGGTGGTTAAACATCTAATACCAATGATGTTGAATAAGTATCCGATACCAAGATTATACAATAAGTATTCGATGCTTGCGTATTTTTTGTTAATTTTATTTTGCGAGTTTTATAGTATGATTGCGGCGATTCGGGTGGTGACTCATCCTGATGGGGTAACAACCTCTAGTTATAAATATCTTCAAACTTCGGCTCACATTACTTTGATGGCATTTATTATGAAGCATATTAAAAGTAGTGACCAAAATAACTTTATGAATAAGCAAAATAAAGTTATTCAAAGTAGTTTTCCGGTACTAACCAGATTTATTCCTAATATTAGTAAACTTGATTTACTTAATCTACTAGAGGATTTTTGTAACCGGACGCTAACTACCAAGCGTTTGGATCAAAATGGTGAGATTGAAGATTTTGAAGCAACTACTTTTATTTCGGCATATAGTTATAATCGAAATAATAAGCAAATCATTATTGAAGTAAGTTACCGCTTAATCCCGTTTATTTTATATATCAAGCAGCAATATATTGGCGGGCGCTGGAAGTATTCCGCAAGCTTTACCTCCAGCTATTCCAATTTGATTTATGATATGATTATTACTAATTACGATAAAAATACTTCCAGCCTTAAATTTAATCTAGCAGAGATAAAAGAGATGTTGGGAATTGAGGATGGGACATATGAGATTTATAGTAATTTTAAGCGCAAGGTTTTAAATATTGCCTTGCATGAGATTAATCTAAAGTCTGATATTAGTATTGATTTAGTTGAGCACAAAGTAAATCGCAAAGTTATGTTTATCGAATTTTTATTTCGTAAAAATAACAATGCTTAAAACTGCGATATTAAGCAACACTATCGCTAAATCATAATAAGTAAAGTTGATTTTATCCTGATGATAGCTCCGCTCTTGGTTAATTCCACGTGTATACATGCTTATACTTAAATGGTGAGCATAGCGCGCTGCAGCGACCAAAAGAGGCATTAAAATCTGAGGCGATAACCATTTTTTACGAAAACGCATTTTGTAAGCAATTTGAATGCGCGTAAATTCCTGCTTCATAAATGCAAAAGCGTTGAATACTGCTAAAAATGAGTAACCAATTTTTACACGTATAATTTTACGTTGAATTAAATCTAGAATAAGTTGTTCCTGTGGCAAATGGAGCATAAAACTAACCGAAATTAGCGAGAGCAGGTAAAGCCTTAATGATAAGATCGTCGAAAGCAATAGTCTGCTATGTGTGTGGTTAGTTAGTGAGTAGTTTGAAAACTCACTGTTTGAAGCAAAGAGGTAGCTGCTGATAAATAATGCTAGTAGCGCTGGAATCAAGCTTAAGTTAAACAGCAGCAAAATTTTTAACTGCGGCTTTTTACACAGCAAACTGAAATTTATGAGCATTATTGTAAAAATTATAGCGTATTGAACTATATCTGTAGTACTAAAAATTGCCACAATTCCCAGCAATGGTAAGATCACGAAATTAAGAGGATGAAATTTATGCTCTAGCATGATTCTAGACTCCCATCATTCAGATGATATCTGCGATCAGCAAGTGCATCAATAAAATCCTGATCGTGGCTAACCATAATAAAACTCATCCCTTGATTTTTTAGTTCAGTGATTAATTGCGCCAGCTGCAATTTATGTTTATAATCTTGTCCAAATGTTGGTTCATCTAGCAAAATTAACTGCGGCTTTAAGTTTAATGCGATAGCCAATGACAAACGTCTTTTTTGTCCCTCCGACAAACTGTATGGATTTTGCTCACGTTGAGGTACTAAGTCAAACATTGTCAATATATTATCATCATGATTTAACTCTTCATTCACACTGTTATAAATAAAATGAGCTTCTGGATTTTGCCACAACAAGGTAAGCTTAGACCATAACGTTTGGTAATTTATTTGGGCAATATCCTCTTGTTGCCAGAAAATCTGTTCCTGAATTTTTATAATTCCCGCAATTAATTTAAGTAAACTGGATTTACCGCTACCATTTCTACCGGTGATTGCGATTATTTCACCTGAATTTACGCTTAGATTAATTTGGCTGAGCAATTGTCTGCTATTTTTATATGAGAAATTTAGCTCACGCAGCTCAAGCAAAATATTTTTTGGGTGAGGATAAATTGACTTTAGATTTGGTAGTGCCTGATTCCAGACAATTTGGCTAGTATTCTCTTGTTTAATTTGTCCATTATCATCAATAGAAATTACTTTGTTAACAATTTGTTGTAGATAGTAATGATTATGTTCGACAATAACCACTGTTGACTTTTTGATATATTGCTGAAGCATGGCAATAATCTCATGTGCGGATTCTGGGTCAAGAAATGCAGTTGGCTCATCTAATAACAGTACCTGTGGCTGCATGACTAGTATTGACAGTAAATTAATCTTCTGTTTTTCACCACCAGATAATTCATTAACTTGTCGTGTTAATAAATGGCTAAGTTTAAAATAAGCAGCAATTTGAGTAATCTTTTCGTTGATTGCAGCAGCAGTAAAGCCCTGATTTTCTAAACCGAAAGCTAGTTCACTGTAGACATCTTTACAAATTAGCTGACTATCGGGGTTTTGTTGGAGGTAGCCGATGCCGAGTAATTGCTGTTCGTTAAGAGTTGTAATATTTTGATTGTTATAGCGGATTTCACCTATTAATTTGCCATTTATCAGATGTGGGATTAGCCCTTTGAGCGCAGCGAGTAATGTTGATTTGCCACTACCTGATGCTCCCTGAATTAATACACATTCACCTTGATTGATACTGAATGTGCCATTTAGTTTTAAATAATAGTTACTCTGAGGATAATTAAAACCAAAATTTTCTACTTGGTAAATTGGTGTACTCATTTGTCGGCACAGATGCGAAATTGATTTAATACTCCAGCTTTAGCCAGACGGTTTGCTAGGTAGCGCGAAAATAGACCGCCCAAGATTGCGCCTGAGATGATATTGCAGGCAAGGTTAATCAAATTAAAGCTCAGTCCAAAAGAGCTATAACCATACCAAAAATAAGTTACGATATAGCCACCGATAGCAGAGAGAGCTCCAGCTAAGGCACAATTAATTTTATTCCAGACTTTATAACGAGTAGCTAAAAAAAGTAACTCGACTGGCAAGCCTTGGCAAAGTCCAGAGATTAAAGCAGAAAATCCCCATTGTGAAATCAGTCCTTCAACTAGCGCCGCAATTGTTTCACCTAAGATTGCACTACCTGGCTTACGTATGATATAGGCAAAGAATATTCCACCCATATGCCAAAAGCCTTCAAGTAGTCCACTTAATGCAAAAGTTTTTAATAGTGGTGAGATAATGCCGTAGAAGAGTGAGTATGCCCACCATGCTACGCCCATGGCAGTTGCCATAACGGTTAAAAATACGGTTTCGCTGAGTGTTAGGTGTTTAGTCATGAATGTTCCTTATAAGAAAAACTTATAAGGGAGCAGGGCTTGGATAGTCTTATTCGACTGAAAGAGCACTCTCCCTTGCGCAGGTACTAGCCTGATCAGGTTTAAAGGGTATTTCTCAGCCACTTTTACAGTAGCACCCCCGGTGTTTAAGAAACATTATTGTAGCATAATTTATCTCATGATATAGATTGTAATATGCAAAAACAAATCTTAAATTTGACCGCCAGCGAGCGATCTTGGAGAGAAAATTTGCCGTAATATTATGATGGCTGCCATAAATATTACTTCTTTTAAGTTTAAATTTCACATACAGATGCTACTATCGTGGTAACATTTTTGTTTAGTGTTGAAAAGAAGCTAGATAATTTTATTAAACAACCAAAGAAAGGTAAACAATGAAACAATCAAAACCACGTAATTATGTTGCATTGGCATTAATGAAACGTGGCGGAGCTGGAGCGCATACCAAAAGCAATAAGGCAAAACGAACAGCAGCTAGGCAGCAGTTAGCCAAAGAACTAAAAAAACCATCTGATAAATTTTCAGGTGGTTTTTTCTTAGTTAAACCACTGTATGCGATAACGCAGGTACGGTGGTGTCGGTAAGTCCCGCCCGTGAAGGCGGGGCTTACCCGATTCAACTACGATCCAGATAATCCACCAAGTATTAATAAACGATCTAAAATAGTTAAATTAATCTAGACTTTTTAAATAAGTGTGAGGTATAAAGAGATTATACACACCCATATAGTAGTTAATCTCTGTCTTATTCGCTAATAACGGTAAAATCCTTGGCACTACAAAGATCAGTTGAACATTTTATGGTAAGTTGCTGGGGCAGCTACCGCTAATGGATCAGCGAGGTTTTTAAGACATTGTTTTCTCATAGTGTTTATCCTGTTCTTAGTTTTTTTACTATTGCTTTAATATAGCAAAACCACCTAAACCATTAAAATTAGCCCCAGTTGGTGATGCAATATTAATGCAGTTATTAAGTTGAGCGTTTATACTTATGTCACAACGAGTAATTTCATTAGAGTTATAATTAGCGATATACAAGAAGTTGTTATTTATTAAAAGATCTTGAGGTCCATTTAACAATCCTGATCCATCTTCATTATTTAAGCTATTCGTACAATTTGAAAAATTACCATTACTAGCTATTGAACATGTTGTTAGAGAACCAAAAGTTGAAGGTGAATTGCCTGCATAAGCATAATTTAAAACTAATATATGATTATTGTAGAGCGTTAAATTGTTAGGTGAATTAAATAAGGCACCAGATAATTGAACTGCAGCATCACTATTTGTCACATCATTACCAAAAGTTGTACAGCCAGATATTACCCCATTACTTAAGGAACATTTTGATACAGTGCTCCATGGGTTGGCTAGTGGGGCTGGAGTCAAGCCAGTCTGTGAAAATGCATTAGAAACCAACAAATAGTCACTTGTCGCAAACACACCAAATGAATAGATAAAATTAGCGCCTGGCAAACTGCTGGTATTAAAATTTGCACACTCAGATAATCCACCGTTACTATCAATAGCACAGCGACTAACTGTACCTAGGTATGCCGCGGGTGCGGGTGGATATACTCCATTAGGTGGTGAAATTGCATTACTAATGAAAATATTTCCATTTGAAATTGACATAAAATTAGGTTGGTAAAAATTTGCACCCGTAGTAGTTGGAGTACTACAGTTATTAGGAAGCCCAGTATTATCTATTTGACAACTCGTAATGTTATTTCCACCAATATTTGTTACTAACATAGTTGACCCCTGAATGGCTACCCCAACTGGAGAAGATAACAGATTACTAAAGGTACTATTTGAATAATTTGTACAATTAGACAATGCACCATTCACTCCTAAATTACAGCGACTAATTGTATTGTCATCCGTATTCGTAAAATACATGAAAATACCATTAAATACTTGAATTGAAATGTTCGGGCTATTACTATAGCCTAGTGCTGAAGCTATTATAGATGAAGTACCTGCCGTTGTGCCTGTTATTGTTACTGCTGCGCTACATGATACTTGATTTGCTGGGACTACGCAGCTGGCAGGGTTAGCAAATGTTACATTACCATTATTTGCATTAAATGTCACGGTCGTTGGTGACAATGGTGCAACAGATAATATTACATTTACCGTTGTTTGTTCTCCAATAGTTATTTCTGAATTAGCTAATACTAAGGTTATAGATGGAGATGTTGGAATTGGTCCGGGAGTCGGACTAACTGTTGGCGTAGGAGTCGGAGTTGGGCTAGGTGTTGGTACAGGCAATGGATTAATATTTTGGCTTATTCCACCAGTACTAGTCTGAGTTTGTCCAGCTGGATTTTGAGCAGTTACCAATACTGCATTACTAGCTGGTGCTACAGTGGTATTAATTAATTCATAAGTTACCTTGATAACTCGTTGTCCATTGAGAATTAGGTCGGCAACGGTGACTTTAACATTCGGGCTTGCGCTGGTCACTTCAATTTGTGAAGCAGTCAAGTCACCAATGTTATAAAGATAGCCATACTGAACCGGGTTAGTTTGAGTCAAATAAACCTGATTTGGAGTAAGTTGTAAATTGATATTATTGCCTTGAGTTGTCAGAGTATAAGTGGTACTACCGATATTACCGTTTGAACTGGCTTCAAGACTCTTAAGGTTGAGTTTAGTGGCGATGCTATTTAACGTAGTAGTAACTAAGCTTTGGCTGGAGGTCTGAACCTTGAAATTCTGGGTTAGATTGATTCCCTGTGGAATTGGTAATGAGATTTCAACTACATCACCCATTTGCAAAGCTGCTTTGCCTGCGCCAGAATTATTGCTGATAACAGTTTGATCTGGAATTACGTTACCACTTTCATCTACTAATTGGATAGTATTGATATTACCAACATTTGGTGACTGTATCACTGCAGTAACTAAAATAAATGGTACACTATTAGCGCCATATTGAGCTTTAGGATAGAAGTACAAGCCAACCCCATTAGCATTAGCTGATTCGGTGTATGGCACTTGTTGTACACCAATTGCTAATGGCGTGGCAGCTTCAGCTCCGCTACTATTGCTGGCAGTCACTACCGCACCCCCAGCAATAGTAGACTCAGGAACTGAGAGTTTAAGGAAACAGCTGCTTTGTGCTGGGATAGTAGCACAGGCTTTAGCGCTGGCACTATCCAAAGTAATGCTATTACCAGCACCAACTTGTTGCCCCAAGTTATAACTGATACCGTTGATCGTTGTCTTAGATGGATTATATACACCCATATAGTTAATCCCAGTCTTATTCGCTAGCGAAGGTAAAATGCTTGGAGCGACAAAGACTAGTTTGCCAGCTTCTTGAGCTGGAAGATTGGGAGGGCAGCTACCGCCGCTACTGCATGCCACTAAGGTTGCTAGTGCAAGCATAGTAGTTATGTTTTTAAGAAATTTAGTCATATTCATTTTTTAGATCCAGAATAAAATTAGTAGATTCCCGCCTACGCGAGAATGACAGAATGTCATGATTCATGCTTCGGCGAGAATGATAAACCTGTAATTTTAGAAATTGTATTGCACACCACCGGTAACTACATTAGCAGTTCCTGTGTAAGTATTTTGGAATGGTATCAAAGCATAATCTTCGATACGTAAATCAAAGCGTTGGCTTAGTTTGAACGAAGCACCGATTCCTGCTAATCCAACCCCATAAGTGCTATTTAATCCACTCCCGCATAAGATACAGTTACCTACAGGGGCAGTGCCACTCCAGCTATTACTACCAACTCCAAGCCCAAGACGACCGTATAATGAGAACATCTCAGTTAAAGGTAAAGTACCTTTAACTGCAACATCAAAAACATTTTCCGTAACGGTTGTAGTTCCAAATTGTGAACTAGGGAGCAGAGTATCACCGATTTCTATTGCCAGAGCCTGATTAAAATTATAACCAACATTTATTGCACCAGCCCATGAGCCTGTTGGTAGATTAGCAAAGGTAGCAAAGCCAGTATTTACATTAACGTAAACTGGTGACAAAGTATCAGTGGTGGTTGGAGTTGTATTATCGGCATAAGCATTTATTGTTATGGTTCCAAGCAAAGTAATTAGTAGTTTTTTCATGGTTGCCCCCTTGATTTGTAGTTATCATGTTATAAAATTAGTTGATTATAAACAGCTTAGATTATAACGTCAAAGGGGTTGTTTTGTATGTAGGCGGAATCGCCCATTGCTAATGAATTTGCAGCCAATTTGTAATGTTATATTGAATATTTACAATGTGATATAGATTTAGACTTAAATGGGGGAGTTAAACAATTAATCATAAAGTGGTAAAAATTTACACCCTCTAAAGTGTGGTAATTTACAACGTCTGTAAATCAATAAATATATTATTAAATAAATTATCAGGTATTTTTTTGTGATATTTTAGTGTCCGCAATTTACTAATTAGCTGCTTTTGATCCGAGACTTGAAATTTTTTAAATAATTGTCGAGAAATTATATTCCGTACGGTCTTTTCGCTGATGGGGTGCTGTTCGGCAATAGTCAAAACTTGTGCTATTTCCAGTGAGTTTTTGCAATGAAGTAGTAAAAAAGCGATTTCATGTTCACGGTTGGTTAGATTAACATTAACTAAGTTTTCCTCGGCTAGGGGGTGTTCTGATTGAGAGTTAATCAGCATACTGTAGATATCAAGCGATATATCAATGTGTTTACTCTGCAGCCCAATTGCCATAACCTGATCATTATTAATGTATGGCGTTTGAATGCAAATTAATGTCTGATTTTCGTCATCATGACAAAGCGAATTAATTGATAAAAACTTGCGGCTTTGTTGGTCTTCCAACATCTGGTATAATGATTTTTTAAGTGTTTCAGCATTACCTTGTGGTACCGGAGCAACTTCTAGAAAATATTTATCTAAAACATCTTCTTGTCGCTTATTCAATATGCTAAGCATTAGCTCACTCATATAGATGACACGAAACTCACGGTTAATTAAATAAACCAATTTATTATCATTAATTAGTTTGAAAGAATCAATAAGTTTTTGTAAATACTCATCTTGCGATAACATTATTTTTTATCCTATATTTATTATGTTTATTGCAAACAAAATTATGTGAGGTAATTTGGTTTAACAGGAATTTATATTATCACCAACAAAATGGTTATTACAAGACCTTTGGCATATTGCTATAAAATCCAGCTAAGATTATTTTAAACTAATATTAAATATATATTGTTTAATATCAATATATTATATTAGTGATCAATAAAATTTAGCACTATTAATTTACTTTTAGGGGTGTAATAATTTACACCCTAAATTTATAAAATTGGTAAAATAACCCGAGTTTTTGTTTGTATCAAAATTGAGAGAGAAAATTATGAAAATAAATTATCAAGAACCACAAAGATATTCAATTAACAGTAATCTGGAAGAATATATAAAGAGTATTGAATTAACCAGTAACAGCTTGGGAATCTGCTGTTTA
>CAYIZV010000033.1:3552-28782 GCA_964367915.1 uncultured Neisseria sp. | reverse complement strand
CTCACCCTATGCAGTAATAGCTTCGTCGCAAGACTCCTCATGTACACTACGTCGCCTTGTTCCTAACTCTTACAGCATATTGTGGCAGCTATGGGTGAGTTTCTATACTGCAGGAGCCTCAGCATCAACCGCATGTTTAACCGCATCAATCAAACTCACGCTCACTACCGTTGAAACACCTTTTTCCTGCATTGTAACTCCCACCAACTGATCTGCCATCTCCATCGCCAGACGATTATGCGAAATATAGACAAATTGCGTTTTAGAAGATAACTCTTGTACCAAGTTACAAAAACGCTGGGTATTAGCGTCATCAAGTGGTGCATCAACTTCATCCAGCAGACAAAAAGGTGCCGGATTAAGGCTAAATAGCGCAAAAATAAAACTCATTGCTGCCAATGCTTTTTCCCCACCAGATAGTAGGTGAATGGTGGAGTTCTTCTTACCCGGTGGCTCAGCAAAAATCTGTACCCCAGCAATCAAAATATCCTTATCAGTAAGCGCTAACCGTGCATCGCCACCACCAAACAATGTCCTGAAGTATACCACAATTGCCTGATTTAATTTTTCAAAGGTAGTTTGGAGTAAGGTTCTGGTTTCACCATCAATATGCTCAATAGCATCTTTGAGAGTCGCAGTAGCCGTTTGTAAATCCTCAATTTGGCTCAATAGCTCTTGTTCTTTGGTTGAGGCATTAGTTAAATCTTCAATCGCTTTTAGATTTACCAAGCCAAGTGCGGCAATCTGTTGTTCCAATTCGCGACAAGCCGAGCTCAACGCACCCAGACTTTGCTGATTTTGCGTTATCATTTCTTCCAACTCAGGAATAGTTAGCTCTAATTTTGCCAAATTTTCCTGATAAGTTGAAAGTAAAATCTGCTGCTCTTGTTGCTTAAATCTAGTTTGGTTAATTTTTTCCAAATTACGCTGATAATTACTATTTAGGGACGATGCCTGATTTTTCAATCCGATGATTTTATTCGATAATTGATCTAAACCCTGCTGCGTTTCCTGCATCTGCGCGGCAATTTCAGCAATCTGTTGTTGCAACTGCATGATTTCTTGTGCCTGATCATTGCTATTAAAACTTTGTCGCTCTTGACTTAGTTCGGCTAATTTCTGTGCAGCGGCTGCCAAATAAAGCTTTTTTTCTTCACTCAAGTTTTGCGCATTAAGTTTTTGTTGCTGTAATAACTGATTGTCAATAATATGACGATTGATTTTATTATCCAAATCCTGCAATTTATTTTTGGCTAATTGCAAAGCAATTTCGTGTTCCAAACGTTCCATTTCGATATCTTGAGCAGCCAAATCAAGTTCTTCATGCGTGAGATGTTTATCTTCCAGCTGTAACTCCAGCTCTTGAATCTCCATATCCAAATGACTGATTTCATGCGCGAGTAACTCTGACTCTTGTGCTACTCGTTCCTGATGGCGTTTGTTCTGGACATAGATTTGCTCCTGTTTGGTAAATTCAAGCTGTAAATCATGTTTTTTCACCAATAAACGCTTATGTTTCGCATCCAGACTAACGATATCATTGTGCAATTGTTGTTGAAGCTGTTGCTGTGCAGTAAGTTTTACCTGCAATTCATTGGCAAGATCACTCAAGCGCTGCTGCTCCAGCTCCTCTTGCTGAAATTGCTGTTGATATTGAAGCAAGCTATGCCCATCACTATTAGCATGATAACGAATAAAATCACAGCTTGCCAAATGTCCGTCACGGGTAACACCATATTGTCCTGGTGCGAGCTGTTTATGTTGCTCGACATTATCCAATAAATAGTAGTTATTTAAATATCCATAAACACCCTGCAAGTTTTCATCACGGAGTTTAAGACGCTCACTTAGGCTGCCGGCTTGAACTGTAATGGCTTGTGTGTTAGAGAGCCAAATATTCAAAGCCTGTTTGGGAGTGGTATTTAATTCGTTCAAATCAGCCAGCACTTTGGACTGTAACAAATTCCCCAACGCTACCTCAAGAACTTGCTCATAACCCGCTTCAACTTCCAGAGCTTGCCAAAGTTCGCTTACTACCTTAGTAAATAGTGCATCACTATTATCAGCATCATTTTTGTTGGTAAGTAGGCTATTTAAAGTCGCGATTCTGGCATTGCTTCCAGCCAATAGTTGTTGCTGCTGATTAAGTTCACGCTGCAAACTCTCGAACTGTTGCTTATATTGTTCTGCCTGCTGGTTTTTCTGCTCAAGCAAGCTTTCATTAGTCAACAAATCTTCCGCAACCAGCTCAATCTCTTCTTTGATAAAATGATAATTTTGATCGAAATCAAGAGTATTACCCTCTTCACGCAAGCGTGCCAAACGAGTGCTTTGATTAGTTTTTTGTTGCTGTTTATGACGTAAGTTATTTTCTAATAAATCCAGCTCGTGCTTGAGCTTAGCGCTGCCGCTTTGCCGATTACTTACCTGTTCCGCAATTTGATTGTATTTTTCCTGCTGGGTTTCAACAATCTGTTGTTGCTCTTCGCGGCATAAAGTTTGCTCACTGATTTCAAATTGATTATCCGCGATTTTTTCAGCAATATTTTCACTCTGGATGGCTAATTCTTCAATCTCTTGCTTAATTTCTTGCTCTTTAGCCGCCAAATCAGTTGATTCATTCTCAAAGCGTTTGAGTAAATCACTATAATGTTTGTAACGTTCTTCCACCCGAGCTAAAGCAGTCCGTAGCTCATTGAACTGTTGCATCAAATCTTGTAAGCGCTGCTCTTGAATAACTTTTTTATCTTGTTCTACAGTTAGATTTTGGTTAACTTCTTCAAGTTGATAACCCAAAACTCGTAGTTCATCTTCACAATGCTGGATAAATTGATTGGCTTCTGCCAAAATCTTATTCGCATCATGAACTTTAATCGCCATTACCAATGTTTGTTTGCTACTTAGCTCCTGATTGAGGCGTTGGTGTAGCTCGGCTACCTGTGCCTGCTCTTTGAGGGTTGATAATTGTTTGATAATTTCGCTATGGATATCTTCCAGCCGCTGTAAATTTTCGGCAGTATCACTCAGCCGTTGCAGAGTTTCTTTGCGTTTCTCACGGTATTTGGATACTCCAGCAGCTTCTTCAATATACAGACGCATATCTTCTGGTTTGGACTCGATAATCCGACTGATCATCCCCTGCTCAATTACCGCATAACCTTTAGTACCAACCCCAGTACCCAAAAACAACTCGTTAATATCTTTACGCCGCACTTGCTGATTATTAATATAGTAATTAGATTCACCCTGCCGTGAAATCAGGCGTTTGATTGAAATCTCATCGTAAGTATTCCATAAACCATACAATGACTTGGCGCTATTATCAAAAATAAGCTCTACGGTTGCCCGTGATACTGCTTTACGCTTAATTGAGCCATTAAAAATTACATCCAGCATCGAATCTCCACGCAGCTGCTTTGCGGATGACTCACCTAAGACCCAGCGTACTGCATCAATCACATTTGATTTGCCGCAACCATTCGGTCCGACAATCCCGACTAATTGACCGTGCACTTCGATAGCGGTGCTATCAACAAAGGACTTAAACCCGGATAATTTAATTTGCTGTAACTTCATGCAACCATAACTTTTATTAAAACAGTCCGTTATTATAGCAAATTGAAGCTCGTGGCTGGAATATCAAAAGCATGGTGCGTAAATTAGAATATTTTATATCGCAAAATGAAGAAAACTATCAAAAAGCATGTATACACCAAGTATAAATGCAATTATAGCGAAAATTCGTTGGGAAATATGACTACTTATCTTTTGTGAAATCATGCTGCCAAAAATCATGCCTAGAATACTAGCAAACATGAAAATAGTAACTAATTTGAAGTCCACATTTATTTCATGTACTTTATTCACAACTGAAACCAATGAAATCAACGCGATTATGAACAGTGATGTGGCTGCTGCTGGTTTATTATCCATGCGGTTAAGTATTACCAACGCAGGAACTATCATAAAACCTCCACCAACTCCAAAAAAGCCAGTTAGTAATCCAGTAAACAGCGCGACTGGCAATATTTGCCAAATATTATTAGAATACTTGCGTGCTTGGCTTAAATCAGAATCTTTAGCTTTAAAAAAGCTTTTACGAAGCATAAGAAAAGAGACAAGTAACATCAATATAGCAAAACTACCGATTAAAACCGTCTCACTAATTCGCCCAGCTAAATACGCTCCAATGGGTGAAGCCAATCCACCAAATATAGCAAATATTATTCCTTTTTTCCAATCCACTTCTTTACGTTTCAAATACGTACCGAGTATTGCACTTCCACCAACTACGAATAATGACAGCGTAGTTGCTACTTGCATTGGCATATGTAAACCATACACCAATGCAGGCACTGAAACAATAGCTCCCCCGCCACCTGTAATACCAAGCAATAATCCAGAAAATAAGCCTAAAATAGTAATTAGCATGGTTATTCCAGTACAAACCCATAATCAATAACTTGAATCACAATGATCCACAAGCAAGGTTGGCAGGAACTGCAATATCCATTAATTTAGGATTTGGTAGGTTCAGATTATCCATGATGTATTTAAATTCTTCTACGGTCTTACCAGCTAATCTTGGATTAAAATTCTTTTCTTCCCAGACGGTAGTAGATGTATTACCATTATAATCGTGCCCTGGATAAACAATAGTTGCGTCAGGGAGCGTGAATATTTTATTAACAATGCTATTGTATTGATCAATCGGATTTCCAGCCTGAAAATCCGTTCTTCCTGTACCTCTGACAAAGAGCGTATCACCTGTAAAAATCATGCCATCGGTGTACAGACAAAAAGAATCTTGAGTATGTCCAGGTGTTTCCAATACAGTAAATTCTATAGCACCAACGTGTATTTTTTCACCATCACTTACAGTTTTACTTACACAAATAGCGCCTGTCGCCTCACCAAGCAGCGTTATGCAGTTAGTTAACTCACGCAATTTACCCGCAGCAGTAATATGATCAGCATGAACATGCGTATCAAAAACATATTTTAGTTTCAAATTTAGTTCTTTTAACAATCTCATGTACTGTTCAATTTTAGTATCTACCGGGTCAATAATGATCGCTTCACTATTGATTCCATCTGCAATAAGATATGTAAAAGTAAAAGTTTGTGCATCAAATAATTGGCGGATTAACATGATTCTACCCTTAGAAAAGATTAAGATTCGTCCATGTAGCTATTTTAGTTTATTCTAATATACATGTCAAGCATTATTTTAGATTTATCTAAAATACAGTACTTAAGCGTAAAGAATTAACTAAAATTCCTAGGTAAAGCTTTGTGATAATTTGCCACATGTAGAAAGAAGGATAAGTAACAAGGAATTAACTAGCAGCGGTTAATCCCGTACTTTGCGAAAGATACTAAATTAGAGTATTATAAACTTTAGCCAGATAGGCATATTGATAGATTTTTAGATTAATGGAAGCCCGCTAATTTAATATCATTGGCGAGATGTAATTACCTTGTATGCCATGGCGCAAAAGACGACCCCAGTTAATTTATTCAACCATTTGGTAAAACGTAAATTGCCCAGCATCCGCTGTTTGAAATGATAAAATAATAACGCGTAGCAGATATTGACTGTCGTTGCAGAAATTAGAAAGCACATCCCAAGCAACAACATTTGCAATCCTACATGTCCTCTATTCTGATCGACAAATTGCGGCAAGAATGTAATGAAGAAAATTCCGACTTTGGGATTTAATAAATTGGTTAAAACACCGCTATAAAAGGAGCTCATTTCACGTGCCTGATTTTTTGGCAAATGTAACTCTTGCTTGGAGAAAAACGCTTTCCAAGCTAAATACAATAGATAAAACACACCTGCATATTTAATCAAATTAAATGCAACTACTGATTTTTGTAAAATCAGGGTTAAGCCAGCAACTGACAACACGACATAAATAGCTATTCCTGTTGCAACGCCCAACGTGGCTAAAAATCCATTTCTTTTGTGAATCAGGCTTTGACTACCAACAAACATCACATCGCAGCCTGGGGTAAGGTTCAACACTACGGTTGCGAGCATAAAAACGATAAATTGATGACAATCTATAAACATGGTTATTTCCTCCTATTTTCTTGGTAATTAGATCAAAATTGATGCGATTACAAATTATATCAATAATCTTTCATCAGTGCTACCTAGATTCTACATGCCATATTCAGCATAAAACGCGTGCAAATAATCGCATAATTCCTCAATTACACTTTCATCAGTAAATGGATTTAATAACACCATTCTAAGCCAAATTTGACCATTAAATCTAGGAATTGAAACGAATATTCCATGTTTTAAGAGATATTCCTGTAGGGCTATATTTAATTGTTCCTGCCTGCTTATATCTTCGGCTCTAATTCTGAAACAAATTACATTCGTTTCTGGTTCAGTTATCAACTCGATAAATGAAAACTGTGCCACGAGTTGAGTAAATTTATGGCTAAGAGCATAACCATGATTGATTAACTGTTGATAACCATCCTTACCAAGACTCAATAATGATAGCCAGAGTTTAAGCACCTCCGCATTACGACTGCCCTGAATGGTTATTTCACCCAGATTGATAAAATCAGTCTGTTCTTTCATATAGGGTGCCGCGACTCTAAAATTATCTACCATCGTCGAATAATTCTTAAACAAGAGCATTGAGCAGGTTTTAGCCACGTAGAGCCATTTTTGCGGATTAAACGAGATAGAATCGGCGAGCTCAATTCCATTTAAGCGATGTTTATGCTCTGGTGAGAAAATTAAAGCGCCACCATAAATCGCATCAACATGTAGCCAAATTTTATTTTTCTGTGCGATTGCAGCTATTTCCTGAAGCGGATCAATGCTCCCAGTCACAGTTGTACCTGCAGTTGCCACGATTGCAATTGGTACATGAGCCTGAGCTAGATGAAATTTGATTTTATCCTGCAAGTCCTGTGGACACATTTGATATTTATGATTACATTTGACTTTGATAACATTGTTAATCCCGATTCCCATAATCATCGCTGATTTTACTACCGAAGCATGCGAAGCCTCTGAAGCAAAAATAACCGGAATTTGCGTACTAGAACATAAGCCAGCATCTTTAACATTTAGAGCCTGATTTCTGGCTACGACCAAAGCCTGCAAATTGGCTAAGCTCCCACCACTAACAATAACACCACCAAAAGTATCTGAATTCAACCCAAATAATTGGGTAAACTGGTGAATAAGGTGATGCTCAAGCTGGGTTAGGTATGGCGACATTTCCAGACTTAACATGTTATTATTAATCGCACTAGCAATCATTTCACCCAAAATAGAATATACTGTTGGAATGCTGTCCATATGCCCAAGATATTTGTTATTACCTGGATTCATACTATTTTGATAGAGCTTACTCAATTTGGTTTGGATAGCTAAACAATCCAATCCATAACTGGGGATATTAAACTCTGATGACGGTGACTGACTAAATATTGGCAGCGGTGCAGAGTTGTTGGCATCAGATAGATAACTCAGCATTTGTTTAATAAACAGCGCTACCGTTTCTTCAATTATAGGCAAGTTGCTTTTATCTGGAGCAATAAACAGGTTTTTAATTTGATCATCAATCTTCATTGGCTTCGTTCCATTAAGTATTACTGTTAGCTAATCAACCATAATGCTGCTTCTCATTAAATTTAATCTTATATGATGTCGACCATATAATGCTTACGACTTAAACAGCAACGCAAAAATTATCCGGATTAATTTAGATACCGGAATCTTAGTACAGATATTGGCTGCAGCATAACTCTTGCGACTTGACATTCGCTGCCAATACTCACTGAGATTTTTACGCTCAGCAATCAAGTGATCAAATTTAATCATCACCAATCGGGCTAAAAATATTGTCCAAACTACATCTGCCAGACTGTATTGCGAGCTTGCAGCAAATTGATGTTGACTTAATTGCTCTTCCAACATATCGCATAGCCCAATCGCACGCTCTAACATTTGCGCATAATTGTTTTCTTCGGATAATATCAGACGTTTGCGCTCTTCTTCCAAAGCCAGCTTTTTAGCATAAGCCTCTTTTAGATCTGGATGAGCTTTTATCATAAGCAAACAACGTCGCGAAGCGCGGGCTAAACCACGTCCCAAAGCAATCCGAGCAATCGGTGATTTACGTAAAGCATTACCCATCGTCAAATCTTCGATCGAAAACGCATAATGTAATTCCAGAGATTTCTCAATCGCTTCAGCATCGGCAGATGGAAATAAATCAGTTCCACCAAAATGCTTATTTACAAAATGTAAAATCAGCCGACTATCAGCAATAATAGTTCCATCACAATCCAAGACTGGAACGGTCATATTCGGTTGCATCGCCACATATTCAGGCGCAAATTGCTCCATCTCGATATGAATATCTACATCATGTAAGTCATAAGCAACAGCTTTTTCGGCTAAGCATAACCGTGCAATCATGCTGTAGTATGATGAATAATTACTGTATAAAATCGTAGCCATCAGTTAACCTTTATAAGATTAATTAAATTATTACTGGACTCCAGCTTGTTTGAGTATCCAGTCAGGAACCTGTGCAGCCGATGAAGTTGGGATATTGTTAATCATTGACAAATCAACTGGATATGGCGGAATATAGCTTTCATTTTTACATAACTCCGGACCAAAGAAATTAGTCGGGTTAAGAAAATAATTGCTGGTATAGCGAATATGTCCCACAGGTAAGCATCCCCCCATATCTGAACCATAAGAAACTTTCAGATAATCTGACATACACAGCGGATAAATCGCAGAACCGTAAGGAATCAAGGTATCCGGAATAAAACACGGTCCAAAATCCATGAAGCCAACAGGATCATTTAACGATACATTCTGATTAAGCGTAACATATTCCGTTCCACCATCTGTATAATAGATGTTACTTCCAGCATTGGGGCGCTTATTTTCGGCAACATTTAATTGAATCAATAAACCACTGCTATAACTAGGACCTTGAGCCCCATTAGTATAAATCGCTCCACCATCCCATAATTGCTCCAGAAAATCACTAAAGTAATTACTACTAATTTCGTTATTACTTGCTATCGTTGGCGTGCTATAGCTGCCCCATTCATTTGGCGTAGCATGCGGTAATCCCGGGAAGCCACTTTGATCAAAAAGCCCCCAACCCCAACCAATCGCAATTGAGCTCCATGGAGTATGACTTATTGAATTATGTGTAATTTTGGTACCAGTAGTAAAACCAACATAAATTGCGGCAGTATCATAGTAATCACGCCCAGTATATGAGATAGTATTATTCTTCACTAAATTATTACTGGTTTGACTAGCAGAATCAGGGCGCATATCAGTTGGAGAAACACCACCAACTTGGATTGCAGCAGATGAAATATCAGTGAAAGTATTATTAATAATCTGGTTATTTTGGCTTCCAGTACCCAGCGCAAGAGCAACCCCACCTAAATGTGTAAAGGTGTTGCCAGAGAAGGTAATGTTATTGGCATAGCTTAAACTAATATTTCCAGGAGTAGAATAAACTACCTGCTGATGACCAATTGTATTTGACTCGTAGTTATCACCAAGTAAGAAATTACCACTTTGATCTGCGACATAGCCATTGCTTGAATTTGGCCCCAACCAAGTAGCATACGCAAAGGTTAGATTTTTAAAGCTAATATTGCTTACTGGATTATTTGCGCTACCACTTAAAACTACCAGTGATTCAATTACTGGCAACACAGCGTTAACTGGCGCAGAAGATGATGGATTAATATAGGAAATCTGTTTCTCTGGGCTTAAATACAACATATTAGGCTCAGTTAAAAATTCTGGAGCATTTTCCAGCCAGCTAAGTAATTGAAAATTCCACGGCACAGGATAAGTATTCGCATTATTCCAGCATGGATTCTTCATAATCAACGTATTACCAGCCAAACTATCAACAGGACAACGCATCATTTTCCATTGAGTTACAGTTACCGCTTCAACCAGTTCTGGATGGGTTAAAGGTTGCGGTAAAAATTGTTGATAACCAGCTGAAATCCGAATATAATCGGCATTAATACTTTCGCCATAATTAGAGCGGGCACGAATGGCACGAGCACCATTAACATAGAATTGGCGTGGCATTATCCCACTAGGTAAATCTGGAACTGTAGCCGTACAGGTATTGTTACTGCAATTAAATCCAGTTACGTTTAAGCCACCAGAGATAACTACTGATTCACTACTATTTGGAGCTTGTTGATAGACAACTTGTGCTTTGGCAGACCCTGAATCCAGATTAGTAAATACCAGTGGTTCAGTCAATGCATATACACCACCAAAAATATTTACATTTATGCTACAGATTCCGCGTTGCGGATTGTTACGTACCGCAAGTTGTGCTCTTTCAATAGTCCTAAATGGGTTAGCTTGAGTACCACTCTCTGACTGATCGCTACCTTGTGGAGATACCCAATAACTCACCGAGCAAGCAGGCGTAGTTGTGGAAGAGCTTTGTGTCGCACCTGATGAACATCCAACGACGAGCGCTGTCACACCCAAGTTTAGTGCTACTAGAAATTTTCTATAGTTCATCAAAGCCTCCATATCTAAAATGCATTTTTAAATTTTACTTTAAACCTCGGTACATTTTAGCATATTTTTTTAGTATTAATATACTACAAGCTGTGTTAAAACTTGCTTACGGCATTCACTTTGCAAAAATTTAATATAAATGCTAAAATTCAACTATAAATATTTATACATAGAACTCAACAGCTATGATATTATGATTGATATGACATAACCACCTTGGGACTTAGACGAAAAAGAAAAGCAAACCATCAACCGTAAAATGCAATGCAGAAATTTATGGCTCGTACTTGATGAGCAAACCGAATAATGCCAGCTGTTTAAGATTGTCAGAAATTATGCCTGAAATATCACACGATAGTGTAAATCGATTTTTAAACCGGGAACGCTTTAATGGTCATGACCTGTTTAATGAAAATAAGTCTGAGCTTGACTTGGTAGGTGGGGTATTGAGCGTTGATGATAGCGTATTGGATAAACAGTATAGCAATCCGGAACATGCAGCGCTGATTGATTATTATTGGTCAGGCAAACACCATCGAGCAGTAAAAGGGATTAATCTGGTTACCTTATTTTATACCGATGTTAATGGCATATGCTTACCGGTGAACTATCGAATTTATAATAAATTGGTGAATAAAACCAAGAATGATTACTTTCGTGAGATGTTAACAGAAGTTATTGTCTGGGGTTTAAAACCTCGAATAGTAACTGGTGACAGTTGGTATTCCGGATTGATGAATTTAAAACAAGTAAGGAAAAGCGGGTTGGATTTTTTATTTGGAATAGAAAAAGATCGTTTGATTTCGCTGGAAAAAGGCAGTTATATAAAAGTATCAGAGATGGCAGAATATCCAGAAGCTGGCAAAATTGTGTATCTTAAAGAATATGGCAATGTTCGAGTATTTAGACAGTTATTCAAAGAAGCCTATCGCTATTACATCATGGGCGTTGCCAATTTAGAGAATTTGGGCTTGATAAATTATAACGATTTTAAAAGCTCCCACGACAGTCATTGGCAAATTGAATGCTATCACAGAGCATTAAAACAAGTTTGTAATATTGAAAAGTTTCAAGTTCGCAAAAGTCACGCTATACGGAATCATATTTATTGTGCACTTCGAGCCTTTTACAAACTATGAATAATGAAAACTAAACAAACGATTACCAATTGGTATCAGGTTCAGCGACAATTATTTAACAATGTTATTGCTGAGTTTATTAAACACAACAGCATTACAGGTATGGCATACGCATAATTATAAATTTCTGTCAATGCGTAAGTTCTATAATAGTTAAAATAAATTTTCTGGAAATATAAAAAATGGATACACAAATGACTGAAGAAAGTAAGCAAGAATTATTATCTAAACTATTCAGCGGAAATTGTATTTTGTTTACTGGATCTGGATTCTCTTATGGTGCAACTAACATCAATAATACATCTCCAATTCAGGCTAATGGTCTATCTCGGAGTATTTATAATTTAATTGACATCGATAAACAAAAAGAATTAGAGTCTTATAAAGACGATTTAATGTTCATTTCTGATTATTATTTATCGGAGATAAATGATAAAAATAAACTTATTGAAATGTTGAAAAATCAATTTGCACTGAAAGAAACTTCTGATTCACATAAAACAATATGCTCTCTAACATGGCGTAGATTTTATACTACTAACTATGATCATAGTATTGAGATTGCATCAAAACAATCTAATAAACAAGTTGATTCTTTTAATTTAGATGATAATACTAATGATATTACAAATTATTGTTATTGCCTTCACATTAATGGATCAATTGAAAAATTAACTCATGAAAATATAAATAATTCATTTAGATTAACGTCTTCATCTTACGTATCAGCAGAACCATTCAAGAATTCAAGTTGGTATTATATGTTTAAGAAAGATTTGGAATGTTGTGATGCAATATTTTTTGTGGGATACTCTTTGTATGACATTGAAATAGAGCAAGCTTTACTTGAAAATTTGGTGGAAAATAAGAAAATATATTTTGTTACGTCTGATTCAGTAGATTTTAAAAGTAGATTTATATTTAGCAAATATGGTCAGATATTGACAGTCGGGGTGGATGGATTTGCAGATATCATTAATTCGAATAGAAATAAATATGAACTAGAAATGTCCGAAATTAGATATAAACTCTTCTATAAGTATGATAGACATAAAAACTATAGCGAAATTAGTGATAGAAGTGTTTTTAATTTTCTGTTATTCGGTCATAGGGCTGATGATTATATAGCCAATGTAATACATGGTACCTCAACTAAACATTGTGCAGTTATCAGAAAAGAATTATTAGAAAAAATTGATGATGATATTACCAATACCAATTATCATATTTTGGTTGATTCAGCTTTGGGTAATGGGAAATCAGTTCTGTTAGATGAGCTAAAAGAATATTTATGTCATAAATACAATATCTTTCTCCCATATGATGCAGATGGAGATTTTATTTCGGATATTAATAAAATGAATGGATTACAGAATAAATCCATTATTTTTCTAGATGGTCTAAATCATTATAAAGAAATAATTAAATACTTTAAAGATTATCCTATCCAAAATGTAAAAATAATTTCATCAGTCAGAACTTCTGAATTAGATAAACTTTCATTAGATGCTAAAGAATTAGAAATGTTTATTAATGTAAATATTGATTATTTAAATGATAGTGAAAAAGTAGAGTTTTCTAAAATAATCGATAATATTGGTCAGTGGGGTAAAACGGCTAATTTGTCAACTCAAGCAAAAATTAGAACAGTAAATAAAAACAAATCTTACGCTGAATTTGAAATATCAAATGCACTATTAGAAATATTTAAATCGCCTCAAATTCAAAATAGAATTAGAAAAGAGTTGGAGCCATTGTTAACAGATAAATTAATTAAAGACAATATCTTTATTATATCATTTCTTTCTATCATAGATGTACCTCTTAGCTTAAGTATAATTTCTGATATGATTGGTAAAAGTGATATTTTTAGCAATCTTCAAAAGAACACTCATTTCAAAAATATTTTTAATTTTAGCCATAAGACAATAAGTGCGAAATCGGTAATATTTTCATTTTTTATAATAAAAGAGGTGCTATCTCCAACATATGTAATTGATAAGCTGCTTGAAATTGCGGAAAAATATGAAAAGTATGGTAATTATGGTAAAGATAATAATATGGATCCACGACAGCGCATATTTAGATCTATATTAAAGTTTTCATTAGTAGAGTCATTGCTTTCAGATAGAGGTAAAAAAGATAACTTAGAAGAGTACTATGATAAATTGAAAACTAAAGCTAAGTGGATAGTGAATGATCCTCATTATTGGCTACAATACGGAATGGTTAAAATAACCTTTATGGAATATCAAATTGCGCAAAAGTTTTTTGACACAGCATATTCAATAGCTGAGAAAAAAATTACGTATGATACAACATCGATCGACACGCAACAAGCAAGGTTACATTTGCTCATAGGTGGGTCTATTTCTGAAGCTAGTTCAGCCGAAGTTTATGAATATTTTAAGAAAGCTCATACATTATTGAATGGTGTCAAAGATGACAGATATAAATATAGGCAGGTAGAGGGGTATTTAGATTATTACTATTCTGCGTACAATAATTTAAATAAAAATCATAAATCTGAATTTGAAAAATCATGTAAAAATATGCTTAAACACATTAATAGGTTAGGAGAATCCAAATTTTTATTATTAGCTAAAGATAATTTGGAAAAGATTATCACAAACATTAAGGATCTTCGTGGATAGCGTATATGAAAATTAAAACATAATACAAGCTCGGAATTTGCTTTTAGATTAAAACTATACGACTCCATTATGGTAATACATACAATTGAAATTCATGTCACAGACTTAAATGCCAATTAAGAGCTAAATTTAGCTAACATCAATTTCATTGCCACTGCTAATTTACCAAACAGATGCACGATTAGCCCATTATATGAACGAACTTTGCTTGCGATTTGTATGCTAACTTTTTCTTCAATCCAGTTGAATAGCGACTCAATCGGCTGGCGTATGCTCGAAATTGCCGAGGAGTATAACTGCTCTGCTGCATCCAAAATTTCTTGACCTTTTTCTTTTTTTGTTGGTGTAAAAGTATTTGTTTGCGGTCGCCCAACATATGCTTTATCTGCAAATTTATCATAGCCAATAACATTTGGCAATATCATGTCATAAGCCTTGACATCACTTACTCCCGCAGGAGTAATACCAATCATGTTTGGTATAGGAATTGTCCCATCCTGCGCACTACCAAATATATGAAGTTTTACACCATAATAGTACATCTTTTTTGTCGAACAATAACCATCTTTATCTGCAATTTCTGGCGCAACTTTTGCAGTAAATCTTCGCCCACCTTTAGCCAATACGATGGGCATAGAATCAATTAGCTGGTTATGATTCTCCGAAAATACTTCAGGAGCAAACTTGCCATGGATTAGCTCGGTTAGAGCAATAAATACATCGGTTAATCGATTTAATCGCTGAATAAAGGCAACGTAGCTTGGCAACTTAGGGAAGAAGTCTCGCCAATAGTTTTTAACATGGGTATGGATGCGCTTTTTATCTTTCAAACCTTCCATAACACCGTACATATAAATAGTAGTGACCTCTTCATCACTGAACCGAAGATCCGAATAAGGTGAAAACCTTTGAGCACAAGTCCATAAGCCGTTTTTATATTCCTCACAAACCCACAAATATAGTGATATAATTTTATCTTGCCAGTCCATGTTAATCTCCAGAAGTTAAACAATCAGATTTTAACTATAGGGTTGGCAATTGTGTTTAAATTTTAGCTCTTAATTGGCATTTAAGAACTAATATAGAACTTACGCATTGACAACGGATACAGTATTATGACTGATATGACATGACCGCTTTGAAGCTTACCAGTGAACTATTAAGTTTATAATAAATTAGTGGATAAAACCAAGAATGATTACTTCCGCGAGATATTAACTGAAGTCATTATCCGCGGTTTAAAGCCTCAAATAGTAACTGGCGATAGTCAATAGTTGGTATTCTGGATTAACAAATTTAAAACACGTAAGGAAAAGTGAGTTGGGGGTTTTATTTGGAATAGAAAAAGATCGCTTAATTTCGCTGGAAAAAGGTAGCTATGTAAAAGTATTGGAGATGGCAAAATATCCAGAAGCTGGCAAAGTTGTGTACATTAAAGAATATGGCAATGTTCGAGTGTTTAGACAGTTATTCAAAGAAGCATATCGCTATTACATCATGGGCGTTGGCAAATTGAATGCTATCACAGAACATTAAAACAAATTTGTAATATTGAAAAGTTTCGAGTTCGCAAAAGTCACGTTATACGGAATCATATTTATTGTGCGCTTCAAGCCTTTTTCAAACTAGAAATAATGAAAACTAAACAAATGATTACCAATTGGTATCAGGTTCAGCGACAATTATTTAACAATACTATTGCTGAGTTTATTAAACACAACAGCATTACAGGTATGACATACGCAGAATTATAGATCTCTGTCAATGCGTAAGTTCTAACATACTCGATACAAGGTTCACAAACGATAAGTAGAAAGACAGATAATGTTTGACATGATTGCTCATTTCTTTAGTATTAACACAGTTTTATACCATTTTAATTTGGGTGTTGGTTATAGCCTCTCTTATATTGAAGCGGTAGGAACGGTTTTTGGTTTATTGTGCATCTGGTATGCCAGCAAAGAGAAAATTTTTAATTTCTATTTTGGGCTGATTAATGTCACCTTGTTTGCTATAATTTTCTACCAAATTCAACTTTATGCCAATCTACTCTTGCAAATCTTTTTCTTTGCCATGAATCTCTATGGATTATACGCTTGGGGTAAGCCAACATCCAGTGATGATGGTTTAAAAATTCGTTGGTTGAGTAAGCCGCAGTTAATTCTGACAATCGTAGTTTCATTAATTGCAATTGGCATTTTAGCGAAATTTATTAATCCTTTCTTCAATACCCTGACTATAATCGCCGTTAAGCTAATGCAGCTAGCTATACCATCTATCGCAATACCAGCTCTACAGCCAGACCCGTATCCCTTAATGGATGCTGCCGTTACTATACTATCAATTGTGGCTATGGTACAAATGACGCGTAAATTAGTTGAGAACTGGATTGTATGGGTTGTAATCGACTTGATTAGTATTATACTTTACGCTAAACAAGGTGTTTATTTTATGGCATTAGAGTACGTATTATTAACCGCTATTGCATTCAACGGAACTATAGAATGGATTAAAGCAGCCCGTAAAAATAGAGAGTAGTTACGATGAAACAACCACATATAAACTGTGATGAACAAGATATTCAATCACGCGCTATTGTCTGTGGCGATCCAGCCCGTGTTGCCAGAATCGCCAATCTGGGTACAAATCCCCGCCATATTTCAACAAACCGCGAATTTACCGTTTATGAAACTACATTTAACCACCAATTAATAACTGTCTGCTCGACTGGAATCGGTGGTGTATCCGCATTAATCGCACTTGAAGAATTAGTACGTTGTGGTTGTAAAAAAATTATTCGCGTTGGCAGCGCTGGTGCGTTACAGAATGCTATTCGCTTGGGTGAGTTGATTGTAGCTGAAGGTGCAGTCCGTCATGATGGAGCATCAGCTAGTTATGTAGAAACATCCTATCCTGCTATTGCAGATATCGCTCTGACTATACAGATTAATAACACTTTAACTAAACAGGGCGCTAAGTTTTACAGTGGTTTAGTTCGTTCACACGATTCGTTTTACACCGAAGCAGAAGATGAAATTTGCGCTTATTGGTCTAAAAGGGGTATTCTCGGAGCGGATATGGAAACTGGTGCGCTATTAACTTTGGGGCGTTTGCGTGGAGTACAGGTTGCAGCAATATTGTGTAACGTAGTTGAATATCAGGCTGATTTGGAAGAGTCAATTGGCGAATATAAAAATAGCGCTGAACTATTAGCTCATAGCGAATATCAAGCATCGTTGGCAGCATTAGATGTGTTATCCAGCTGATATTTAAGTACCTCTAAAAAAGTTACGATTTATTTGTCTATACAATCAAGTTCTGCACATAACTGCAGTTATAAATTAACTTCTTACAAACTTTTAGGAGCTTTTACTTTGAAAAATACAAATAAACGGTTACTCCTCATCATTACGCCACTAGTTTTTACTGCATGCTCGTCCGGCAGTAACAATAGTTCTAACGTAACACAAAATAGCCTCATTACAGTCCCAACTTTCAACTATCAACCAGGAAATAAAACCGCAGTAATGGTTAGTATTGGTAATGGAACACAAACTGTAGCGGAAATTGATACTGGTTCACAAATAACTGTGGTAAATGAAAATGCGGTTGGGAGTGATATAGTTAAAACGACTGAATCCATGCAAATAGTTTACGGAGCAGGAACCAATACCGTTTCAGGTTATCTAGCTTATGGCAGCGTGCAGTTTACCACTACTAGTGGCGAAAAACTATCAACAGCAGCAAATACTCCAATCATGGTTGTAACTAGTGGAAGTGTTAATCAAGGTGGTGGAAACAATGCCATATTGGGAATGCGCATGGATAATCAGGTAAGCGCGCGCCTGTATTTACCAACACCATATAATCAAATGATGATTCTCAACCGGAGTGAGAGCTTCATTGCCTTTGGAGCACTTAGCACAACACAACTTCAAAAGTTTTCTACCATAAATCAGCAGCCAACCTTTTGTAATAACCTTAATGTTCCACAAACAGTGCCAAATAAATGCTGGGATACTATGGAAAGCTCTGTTACTTATACTTACTCACAAACGGGAGGTGGTAGCGGTAGCACGAGCTATACCACAATTTTTGATAGCGGTGAAGCAATTGGCAATTTTTATCTAGGCTCTGGTATACCTGGGTGGATGAATTTGGATGGTCATAGCATAACAAATCAACTTTCGGCAGTAGTTAACACCAATAATGGTCAATTACCATTACCGCTGACAATTCCGATGCATTATACTCAGCCGGAAAGCGCTACCAGCAATGTTGTAAATCCAGGAAATCTATTGTTTAATACCTATCAGATATTGTTTAACCAAAATAATGGACAGATTGGCTTTTTAACTGCCAGTGAAAGCTGGTGATTTATGGGCAAAATGCTCTGGTAATGATGTTTTTATGCTCTTTCAGATGTGTTAGCCAGGCTCAAGATTTAATGCATGCTTCGACCCACTAAAGAATCTTGAACGAGCAAGGAATGTGTGGTTTTATGAATAATAATTGTTCACAATGGCATAGACATTTAGGAATATATGGTCTGACCATAAATGAAGAAAAACAGATCTTAGTGATCAAGAAAATTACAGGTCCATATAAAAATAGATATGATTTACCAGGAGGGACATTAAATCAAAATGAATCTATGATGGACTCCTTGAAAAGAGAGTTCATAGAAGAAACAGGATTTACAGCTATAGTGAAAAAATGTTGTGGTGTCCACGACTTTTTATTGAATACACCATACAATAATTGTATGTTTACACACCACATAGCAATTTTTTACTTTGTAGAATTGCTACCAGAAAGTATCAGCATTAAAGCAGATATTCAATTGAATTGTGGTAACACTGAACAAAATGACTCTGTTGGTATAGAATGGGTTAATCTTAAAGATATTTGTATAAATAACTCCTCACCTTTAGTTATTAGAGCTAAAGAAATTTTGGAAACAGGTATTTTTGAATATACCATGTCCGAGTATTTAAACTGGCATGTGTTATAAAGATTAACCTTTTAAGGATAAATTTAGCTTTGCCAATTTTTCACCATATTTTAGTCTAATGTCTTGTTTAACATGAGATGACTAGATTCTTATTTACTTTTGTCTAGATTTTTAGGTACGGAGCAATCTATCATATCAAGCATTCTTGAATCATTTTAGTTTGGAATTATTATTGAAATATTCATGATGTTACCTATTTAGAATTCCAAAGATTATAGAAATGAGAGCGTTGATTTAGCAGATTTTCCAAGCTATCATTTTCTACCAAAATGCCATCTTTAATTACTAAGACCTTATCCACATGTGTAATAGTTTTTAAATTATGCGCAACTATGATTATGGTTCGGTCTACTAAATACTCAATGATATTTTTAAAAACTTCTTGCTCCGAGATCCGATCTAAACCAGAAGTTGCTTCATCTAAAATAACAAGCTTACACTCACTAAAAAATATTCGAGCTAATGCAATTCGTTGTTTTTCACCGCCAGAAATTTTAATACCTTTCTCGCCTAATTCAGTATTTAAACCATTTGCTAGTTTCGACAAAAACTGCTCTAACTTAACTAATTTAAGCACCTTTTTAACCTCTTCATCAGATATTTTTTTATTAAAAATAATGTTTTCACGAAGAGTACCATCAAAAATGGACGTTTCCTGTGATATATAATAAATTTGATCATAAATACAATTTAAATCAACATCATTTAATAAATGAGTACCATAAAATATTTGCCCACTACTTGGTTTTAACAACCCTGTAATTAATTTAATGATTGATGATTTACCAGCACCACTTTCTCCAATTAGAGCATATGAATTTCCCTTATTTATTTGAAAGGAAATATTTTTTATAATCTCTTTCTGGTTTAATTTTAGACTAACCTGATCAAATTTGATACTTCCATCAATTGCGACAATGCTACTATGTCCAGTTAAATTACTATCATTTTCTGCATCAAAGAATTCGGTTAAGCGTTTGAAGCTGACTAGATCCAGCTTGTACTGCACATATAGTACGTTAAAGACCGCAATTGGATTATAGACTTTATCAACATAAAGAATCAAAGCAACAATAGAACCAACGTCTAAATTAAAGGTAGAATATGCCAAGATTAAAATAGCAATTTTCACTATCACTAGAATGAAAGCAAATATTGCAAAAAATGACTCATGTATCATGACCATTCTGGTTTTTTGGTCTATTACAATCGCAGATTTTTCATTAAATTTAATTATCTCATTTTTGTATTGTTTGTTTAACCTAAACGTAACTAGTTCCACTATGCCACGTGCTAGGATTTTGTTAATAAATTCCTCATTTATTAGAGATTTCTCTTTGATGCTATAGAGTAATTTAAGCACCAATCTTGTAACAATAAAGACCAAAACATAACCAATTACAATAAAAGCTACAATCGTTTTATTAATCAATGCAATAAAAAACAAACTAAACAAAACATTTGGAATTAACTCGCGTATTACACGTAAATAGAAATCAAATAGAATTTTTTTACCAGACATAGAACCATTTTCAATTTTTTGTAAAAGCACGCCTGAATTTAAATCTAAATACGATTCATACTTAATAGTATTCATTTTTTGTAAAGCAAAACCTTTAATGAAGAAGTAAATACTATTTGCTAATTTATTTTGTGGATATTCGTCGACATAAGAAAGAATGCAACTAACCGCCAGAATCAAACCATAAAGAAGTATCGTTCCCAACATAATATTTTTATGTGAAAAATCTTCTAGAATTTTCTGAAAATATGAGATGCTTAGTGTAGATAATAGCGCTGATGTAACCCCTAACATTATGTAAATACTTATTAATTTATAATTATCTTTTATAATTGTTAGAATATATTTCATTCTTGCCTTTATGAAAACAGGATTTTATTATCGTTGTCAAAACAAAGTTATTTCATAACCATGTTTTATCTTTATAAATCATCGCTAGTTTAATTACTAAGTTCCTTTAGAAATCTTATATAAAATCTACCACTGTAATCAATGAAGATTAATTAACCTACAAGCTAAACTCATTTTTTATTTGCCAAAATTTGAATCACACTGTCATAAATATTAGAATAACGCCCTTAAACAAAGTATAAGTCTTTAACTACCAAAGAAGTTACCAATAATCAAATCCTCTAAACCTAAATTATCTTGTAAAACTAAATTTGTCAATGCAATACCTAACATATCCATTGGTGAAAAATATTTTCCACTGTTTAGCGCGGATAAGTTTTTTATTTATGCCATGAAATATTTCATGAGCTGCCCTACGTGTATTTTTCTTGGTAAATGATTTATTTGATGCAGTACCAATTGTAACTGCTTTTCTGTCACCAATGTAAAATCTGTAAATTTAATTCGGTCTTCAAGTGCCAACCATTTTGCCATAATCCCTCACAGAATATAACCAGTATTTTAATTAATTATGTTCTGTTCCAGACTTGAACTCAGGGACTTCAATTACAAAATAAAAACCCAAGTTAACCAACCCAAAGTTTATCCAGTATAATAACGTATTAACTTCGCTCTTCATGCCAAACAAAACAAAAGAGTATGCTTAAATTTTAAATATCGAGGGAATAAAATTGGAACTTGGAAGATCTCTATATAAAATATTTATATTACTCTGGCTAGTTATTATTGGCACCCATAATGTTTTTGCCTCAGATACTAATTCAACGCCAGCAACACCAAAATTAATTCATGTTGGCGTAATTATGGATATGCCTTTTGCACAAAATATCGACGGACATTACTCAGGGATTGCAGTTGACATTTGGGAAAGAATTGCAAAAATAAATCATTGGCAATTCGTTTATACTCCGTTAAGCAGTAATCATATGGAAAGTGTTATTGACACACTGGCAAGCTCAAATAATCTTGATGTAGTTATCGGCCCAGTTTCGGTTTCTGCTGCACGGTTGGAGAAAGTTGATTTCTCACGTCCATTTTATTTAAGCTCAATCGGTGTTATTACCAAACGCAATGAACTTGGAATACTTGATATAGCACAGATGCTTCTTAGCAAAAACTTACTTCACATAATCATAATATTGATCTTATCTTTTGCCGCTTACCTAACACTGCTTTGGTTTTTTGAACGGAATAAAGCCCGTGAAGGAGTAGCTATTAACAATCAGTATCCTAATCTGACTCAACGTATTTGGCTACACCTTTTTCAAAAAAAAGTAGACTATATGCCAATAACCACGCAAGGTAGAATTATCGGAATCTTTTGGGTAATCATTGCTGCAGCAATTTTCACAGCAATTAATGCTAATTTTACCTCAGCATTAACCATTGCACGTTATAAAAGCAGTCAAACCACTTCGACACTAGCAGGTTTACAAGCATCCAAAGTAGCTGGAGTTAAAGGACAATTTAATATTGAAGTTGCTGAAAAAAATGGGATAATGGTGACAAAAGTAAAAGACATTGAAGAGGCAATTAAATTACTAGATGCCGGAAAAGTAAATGGCGTAGTTAGTGACACTCCAGTTGCTGTAGAATATCTGCGACAACATAATTTGCCGCAGTTGATGCTCAGTCCAGTAATATTGGAAAATGATGAATTGGCTTTTGCAGTAAAATCTGACAGCCCGTTCCGCCATCCGATTGACATAGGAATTACTTCATTTCAAGATGATGACAGCGTAGAACCATTATGTAAACGCTATATTGGTGAAGAAGCTCACCATTGTGACATTTGACATAAACTCATCATAATCTTGAGCTTTGTCAAATTTCAAAAAAGACTCTTTATGTAGTTCTAGCTACACTGCGTCGCCTTTTTCATCAATCCTTCATGTTCAAGAATCAAATACTTCGAGTATGTACTTTTAGACTGGATTATACAATTCAATAAATTCAGCATCATAGCCTATGCCATTTAGATAATCCGTAAGCGCCATAATACCATAACGTTCCGTCACATAGTGTCCACCGCTAACATATGCAACACCACTTTCTTTAGCAAGATGCATTACTGGTTCGCTGATTTCTCCACTAATAAAACAATCAACATCCAAACTGATTGCATCAGCAAACATACCATCTGCACCACCAGTACACCAGGCTAAAGTTGAAATTAACTTATCCTTATCCCCAAAAACCAGTGGCAAATGCCCTGTTTGTTGTTGATAGAATTGTACAAATTCACCTAATGTCATACCTTGTGCAAGTTTACCCTGCCACAATAAACCCTGATCACCGCTTTGCCCACAAATATTAATTCCCAATAACTTAGCTAATTGAGCATTATTACCTAACTCTGAGTGATTATCTAACGGTAAATGATACGCCAGCAAATTAATGTCATTTTTTATTATTTTAGCAACCCTTTGATATTTGACACCAGTTAACTCATAGCTACTTTTATTCCAAAAGATTCCATGATGAACAATAATCACATCGGCATTTTTAGCTATCGCATGATCAATTAATTCCTGATTAAGTGATACACCAGTAATAATTTTATTTATTTCAGAAGTGCCCTCTATTTGTAAGCCATTAGGACAATAATCCTTAAACTTATCGGCTTGAAATAACGTATTCAGCTGTTTAATTAATTCATCACGTTGCATAAGTAATCTCCAATAAAAAAATCCCACCAAAGTGGGATTATAGCCTATCCAATATACTCAAAAAGTATTTGATTATAGTTGTTCAGCGTGGCTAGCTAAATACTCAGCAACACCCGAAGTAGATGCTTTCATACCTGCTTTACCTTTGTTCCAGCCAGCAGGACAAACTTCACCATGTTCTTCAGTAAATTGTAATGCATCAACCATACGTAACATTTCATCAATATTACGTCCTAATGGTAAGTCATTAACTACCATATGGCGAACTACACCATTTTTGTCAATTAGGAATGAACCACGGTAAGCAACGCCACCAGCAGCTTCAACACCAAAACTTTGGCAAATTTCGTGTTTGATATCTGCAACTAACGGATAACCAACTTGACCAATACCGCCTTGGTTAACTGGAGTATTGCGCCATGCTGCATGCGTAAAGTGTGAATCAATAGAAACACCAATTACTTCAACATTTTTTGCTTTAAAATCAGCCAAACGGTGATCAAATGCGATTAATTCTGAAGGACAAACAAAAGTAAAATCTAATGGATAGAAAAATACTACTGCATATTTATCTTTAGTTGCTTCTTTGAAATTAAAGTTATCAACGATTTCGCCAGAACCCAATACCGCAGCAGCAGTAAAATCAGGCGCTTCTTGACCAACTAATACTTGAGGGTAAAAATAATTTGTATCACAACAACTCATAACATGCTCCTAAATAATTTAGTAAAAAACTCGGACATTATTTTAACATCAAACCAAACCAGTAATTTGGAATAATTTGACTAGAAGATTAAATTTATTTTCAGGCTATAAAACCTATATAAGGCTAGTGTATTCTAATTTCAAGAGATAATCTTTGCTGCACTGCACAAAATAATTGTAAAAAAATATTGCATAATCTTCAGTTATGGTGTAGAATATCGCCAAATGTATTGTCATTTACACTATACAAATAACGATACTTTATATATAAATTGTTGTACTTTTAAGGAAACTTACATGAAAAAATTATTAGCTGTTCTTATCGCTGGTGCTTTCGCTACTTCTGCTTTTGCTGCTGAGGCTTCTGCTCCTGCTGCTAAAGCTGAAAAGCCAACTGCTTCTCATGCTAAAAAATCGCATCATAAAAAATCACATAAAAAATCAGCATCTAAAACTGCTGCAGCTAAAAAACCAGAAGCTTCTAAATAATTCTGGACGTTCATTGGAACGTTTAATAGCAATAAAAGCCGAGAGTTT
>CAYIZV010000033.1:0-3542 GCA_964367915.1 uncultured Neisseria sp. | reverse complement strand
GCGCCTGAAGCTGCTGCTGCAAAACCTGCTGCTTCTAAAGCTCACAAAAAATCTCATAAAAAATCTCATAAAAAAGCTGCATCACACACTGCTGCTGCACCTAAAGCTGAAGCTTCTAAATAATTACCCACACCCTTCGAGGTGTATAATTATTAAAAACCGAGCGTTAAACCTCGGTTTTTTTATTTTGAATAAAATATTTACTATTTAACTTAAATCGGATTTCATTGACATGCAAAAATTTCCTATGACTCAAACTGGTGCTAAACAACTTGAAGAAGAATTGCGCAATCTTAAAAGTGTTGAGCGTCCAAGCGTTATTCAAGCCATTTCTGAAGCGAGAAGCCACGGTGATCTTTCAGAAAATGCCGAGTATGATGCAGCTAAGGAGCGTCAGGCATTCGTTGAAGGACGTATTGCAGAAATTGAATCCAAATTATCTCATGCCCAAATCATAGACCTAAGCAAGGTCGACAGTGAAGGTAAAATCGTATTTGGCGCAAGTATTGAATTACTAGACTTGGAAAGTGATGAAACAATTCGTTATCAAATAGTTGGTGATGATGAGGCGGATGTTAAGCTTCGCAAGATCTCAGTTAACACTCCAGTTGCCAGAAGCTTAATCGGCAGACGCAGCGGCGACATTGTTGAAGTAAAAGTACCAAGCGGTATTAAAGAATACGAAATTCTAGATGTTTCATTCGAATAACTAAAAAATATAAGCCCGTATCTGAATAATAAGAATCGCTTACAACCCTTACACCCAGATAACGAGCTTACAACATATCTATCATTTACTACGGAGAATTAATCTCCATGAAATTTATATGTTTTATTAATTTCATCAGATTTATCAGTAATAATTTGATTAGCCAACTCATCAGAAACTAAAAATGCTTCATTTACCGTTGCCTGAGTAAACTGATCCAACATTTGTTTGGCTTTAAGCGGATCTTTTTTATACTCTTTACGATACAACTCTTCAAATTCTTTTTGTTTCAAGCTAATTTGCTGATTTAGCTCTGCGTAACGCGCTTGAACTAATGGTGCATATTTAGGAAAATTCAGCATCGCTAACGCTTGAACTTTGCGGAACTTCCAGTAAGCTGAATCACTGTCTGCTTTACCTGTGGCTAATTTATAGCTATCTGGAATCGTTGCACCTTGATAAAATGGCAAATAGATTCCCAACGCGGTCATCCCCAGCTCTAAATGCTCAACATTTGCAATTGGCGCTGGTAAGTCAGGGCGTACTTGCAGAACATGAGATTGTTGAGTCCGGTAAACCGCAATTGGACGAGCTGTAGCTTTAGGATTTTGTGAAGTATACGGATCAGATTTTGTTCCTTGGAAATAATTCTGTAATCCGCTCTCAACATCTGCAACGCTTAACTTATGATCTGGTTTCAAAAACACCGGAAAATCACCATCATTTACAGGATGTTTTAAGGTTTTAGCCGTATACTTACCTTGTAAATAACTTACTCTTGGATAATTATATGCTACGTCAGTTGCATTGTTTTCACCATAAACTTTATGGAAATTAAATTCACCATCCTGCTTCGGATTGTATAAGCCACTTTTTTCGGCAAAAGTAATCAAATCTGGTGATGCAAGATAATTTTTGCTATCTTTGAGATTAACCTTGCCCAAACGTGATTGATTAGCGCTGACAAAATAAGCATTATCTGGCACGCGAACTGCCAGCCATTGATGACCGCCAGCATTTTCCAGATACCAGACCTCATTTTTATCAACAAATGCCACGCCAAAGCCCTCGCCAGAGCCCTGAGTTTCAATAATTTTACCCAGCAACATAACTCCCTCACGAGCTGATTTCATTTGCGGCAGTAATACTGTAGGGATTGCTTCTTCAATAATTCCATTACTGGTCACATAGGGATCAACTTTTAGTGTTTGCGGATTACTTTGAATAGTTTCAGTTGCCGATATACCTACCCCTGCATCATTAAATCCAACTTCTTCAAAACCGCTATAATTGGTCTGCCAGTCAGGTACACCACTATAACCCATTAGATTATTTGGTAATTGATAGGTAAAGGTATTATCAGATTCTTCGGTATTTTTATAAACATAACCATCTTTACGTGGTGGATGATATAAGAAATTAACTGCAGAATTTCCACTTCCTGCATCTACATTGCGCCCTACCAAAATAGATCCATCACTCGTGGCATTTTTACCAACAATGATCGTTGTACATGCAAAACTGCCCGTAACACCACTGCAAACCAACGCCAGAAAATAATTTAATTTTTTCATAGTTTATTCCTCTTGCTCTATTAAATCAGGATGATTAAAAACTGCCAATTCGGATTATTATAGCATTACTTTATTAATCACATTATGATTAATAAAGTAATTTGGTAGATCGGACAATTACCCCAATATTATTCGTAGCTAATAAACTTCCGAGCTGAAAGCATCTGCGATGTTGTATGAGTATGGTTTCATTAGTAGTTTATAAACTGCAAAGAATAACCCCAGAGAGATTAAAAGATACGACAACTTGTTTACATTCGAGGGATGAAAAGCTCATTGAAGATGAGGTACGACTTAGTTTGTGTAAAATCTCTCCCTAAAATACATTTAACTTTCTATAATATAGGGAACTAAATAGAGATTTTACACAGTTTTAGTTTAGCTCACCAGTTAACAATGGCTTCAAATATCGAGTTATTTAGCATCGACTAAATAAAGCATATATGAACTTTACCACATCTTTATGGAGAATATTAAGCATTTGAGTTCTCCATAAAAGCCACTGATTTATCCAGTGGCTTTAAATTATAAATATTAGCCTTGTTATTGAGTGCCTGTTCCTGCACAATTACTTAAGATACCACCACTTACGCTATACTGGGTTATAGTATTATTATTATAATTAGCAATAAAAGCAAATGTTCCTGAAGGATTTATGACAATTAATTCGGGAGATGAAAGAGCAGTTGCACAGCTATTGGCACAATTACTTAAAGTTGAAGAGCAATCATAAGCCAAAATGGGTAGCGTAACCGCTGGTATGCCCGCTATGCCTGGTGGATTCAAGTTTCCATTCTAAATATCTCGAAATAACCCAGCTAAAAATTTAGCTGGGTTATTTTTTAAGAACCATCCTCAAAATTACTCTGCGTGCTTACGACAAGGAAATCCATAATAGATATTCTGACTTAAGCGCTCCAAGCGGCATAAATTAAAAAAACCGACCATTTATATGGTCGGTATCTCTTTAAAATCAACTTCCTATTATAACAATAATAGGGGTTTAACCACCCATACCCCATCTAATAAGTTGTTTGGTGACGACTTAATTTCTTAGATGGGTGCTATTTTTACAGTTTAAATATGTTGAATAAAAACATTCTCTCTAATTTATCGTAATACCCCAAGGGTAATTAAGCGCACCAGATGCCGCTGGTACTACTGTATTACATCCTGATAATGTTCCATCTGTACCACTCACCGTACATTGCGTATAAGAGTTACCATCAAAATTAGCAATATACGCATAACCATTATTT
>CAYIZV010000032.1:0-29093 GCA_964367915.1 uncultured Neisseria sp. | reverse complement strand
TCAACATACCTGAAGGATCTACACTATACATTAAAATAGTGCGACTAGTTTGGTTAACTACATAGGCATATGTGCCAGCTTTATTAAATGTTACCTGCATAGGTCCTGCTTGTGTCGGAGCAGTTGATTCTGGACTAAGTGGTGTTAATATTCCTCCAGTATTTATGCTGTAAATTGAAATAGAGTTGCTAGCAGATGATCTATTATTTACATATGCATATGTGCCTGCTTGATTAATTACTATTCCACTCGGTAAAAGTTGAGTTGCGACAGTTGATTGCGGGCTAAGGGGGGTAAATAATCCATTACTAACACTAAACATTGAGAGGTTTTTACCAAATGAATTTACAACATAGGCATTTGCGCCAGATGGGGTAAAGCTGATGGAACCAGAGAAACTTCCCGCTGTTGCGGTTGACTCTGGACTAAATGGAACGAGCACGCCAGAATTAATGCTATACATTGAAATAGTGCTAGGGTTATTTCCACTATTTGTGATGTATACATAGTTAGGCATTGCGGTTGAATTATAACTCAATACCATTTCTCGATTATAGCTTTGTGTGCCTCCGTTTGCTGCATAGCTTGCATTGAAACCTAGATTAATCTGTTTGTTAAACTCAGCTATATTATCATTAACATTAACATCATAAGTGCATGAAGCATTAATCGCTAAGCTTGTATTGCTGCAATTATCATTAGCTAATACCGCTGTGGCACTACCATTAACTATAACTGGATTTGGGATGCTAATATTTTTTAAGGCATAGCCACCAACATTCGTAACCGTAACTGTTGTGCTATCACCTACGGTAGCAAAAAAGGTTAATGGGTTATTACTCGCAGACATTGAAGCTAAGGCAGGTTCTCTACCATTAAACCATGTTATATTTGCGATGGTACTATTAGTATTCCCGCCGCTGTAAGGTATAATGATATTACCACTACCACCTGATTCAGAAACGCTAAAATTGACGGTACAGACTGCTGCTGGTGCAAGTGTTTCACCGCTACAGCCAGATAGATTGCTAATGCCAGACTCAGCACTAATATTACCCACTAGAGCAGCTTTACTGCCAATGTTTTGCACTAATAAACTAGCATTATTACTATCGGCGGTATTAATCAAAGGAACTAGACCAGTAGTGAGAATTGCGCCTGCGGAAACTGGTTCTACTGCTAGATCGACGCTATTACTGAACTGATCTGCAGTCAGTAATGAGTTATTCAGGTCTAAATTTTTTGCGATTTTATTTGTATGAGTACTATTCGAGTTTAATGTATTTGAGTTGACGGTAATCGTTGCATTAACTAATGATGACAAAATTGGTGAGCTAACTTCAACGGCTTGTACAAAATTAGATTGAAGTTGCTGGCCAGCGATATTCCCATTGGAAATAATTACATTAGCGTTGTCAATTGTTATGCTGGAAATAGTATAGGATTGACTTTGTCCACTACCGTATAAGTAAATGGTCGCGTAGCCAGTTGAGTTGCCATAACCAGAGATGTTAGCCCCAGACTTAAATTTAGCGCCATCCGTTATTTGGTTATTTTGTACTTGAGCATAATTAATAATCTGATTAAAGGTAACAGTATTGCTATTTAAGCTATAACTAGCCTGTATACCCATTGAACCTTGTGTATTAAAACCACTCAATACTGGTGTTGTTATTAATAAAGAACAAGCCTGACCTGCTGCTATGCTACTGCATTGGTTACTATCGGTGGTTACTAAATTTTTATTTGATTTATTCGAGTTTACTAATTTTTTACCCAAATTTGGATTAATTGTCGCTGAATTTGTGGCAAAAGAATAGCTGATACCACTGATTGTTTGCTTTGTATTATTGTGTACGTATATTACCGTAGAAGTTGAGCTATTGCCAAAGACAGGAATTACTCCAGCATTATCTATTGTAATTGAGGTGTTATTTGTATTAGGTGTATTTTGATTATTATGTGTAGCACCTGATCCACAACCTAAAATACAGGATGTCACAATACTAAATATTGCTAGTTGTTTGAGATAGTTAAAAGAAAATATTTTTTGCATTTTTGTTTTTCTATAAAGTACTTGCTGCAATTAATCAATATTGTTAGTGAGCCGGAATTAATGAACGAGGCTGAAAGCAAGCCTCGTTTTGTGATTCATTAATTGGAAAAATCTTTTAGTGATGATATTTGATGTGATGGTGATGATTAAAATGCACTTGTGCCGCAAATTTAGCATCTTCTTGGGTTTTATACTCACCCAAATGTTTACCATCGCCAAATTCCATCCGTACCAAACCTGGATGAACATGTGCATAGCTATGAGTTAAAACTTCAAAATTATATTCACGATTGCTGTGCTCAATAATTTTGATTGTCGAGCGCACGGTAATATCGTCATTTTTGTAGTAAAACACTTCTGCCTGAATCACCGATTCAACAGATTCTCCATGAGATAATTCTTCGTGGTGTTGTATATCAACCCACTCCAATTGATCTTTAGTTAAATGGATAATCATAATTGCAGTTCCTTATAAAAAAAGTATAACTAAGCCACCCAAGTTAGGGTGGCAAATAATAATTAACTATTGTTAGCTTTATATGCGCGTTTGCGCTCTGTTTCATCTAAATAGCGTTTGCGGATTCGCACGCTTTTTGGTGTAACTTCAACTAATTCATCATCATCGATAAACTCAATTGCGCTTTCTAAGGTCAATTGGATCGGCGGTGTTAAACGTACCGCTTCATCGGTTCCTGATGCACGAACGTTGGTTAACTGTTTACCTTTAACTGGATTAACGTTCAAATCATTATCACGACTATGAACACCAATAACCATTCCGGTATATAATTTTTCACCAGGACTTACAAACATCCGTCCGCGGTCTTCAAGCTTCCATAGTGCGTAAGCAACGGCTGCGCCATCTTCCTGGGAAATTAAGACACCATTGCGACGACCTGGTAAATCTGCTTTTACTGGACCGTAATCATCAAATAAGTGAGCCATCAAACCAGAACCGCGAGTTAGCGTTAAAAACTCACCTTGGAATCCAATTAAACCACGGGCAGGAATGCGATATTCTAGACGAGTACGTCCTTTACCATCTGACACCATGTCGGTTAGTTCACCTTTACGGCGACCAAGTTCTTCCATTACGGCACCTTGATGTTCATCTTCAAGATCAATTGTCAATGCTTCATATGGTTCACATTTTTCACCATTAATCATTTTCATTACTACGTGAGGTTTAGCTACCGCTAATTCAAATCCTTCACGACGCATGTTTTCAATCAAAATAGTTAAATGTAATTCACCACGTCCTGACAATAAAAACACATCGGCATTTTCAGTATCTTCAACTTTTAACGCTACATTGGTTAATAGTTCTTTAGTAAGACGGTCACGAATCTGGCGACTAGTTACAAATTTACCTTCAGTTCCAGCTAAGGGAGAAGTATTTACCTGTAAGTTCATACTTAAAGTAGGTTCATCAATCACTAACATTGGTAGTGGCTCAGGGTTGGCAACGTCACATACAGTAACCCCGATATTTAATTCGCTAATACCATTAATTAATACGATATCACCAGCAGATGCTTCATCAACCAATGCTTTATCTAATCCATGGAAGACTTGAATTTGATTGATTTTAGCTGATTTGCGCTCACCATCTGGACCAGTTGCAACTATTACTTGTTGACCAGCTTTAATTTTACCTTGACGAATACGTCCAATCCCAATACGACCAACAAAAGTACTGTAGTCTAGAGCAGAAATTTGTAATTGTAGTGAACCATCGACATCATCTTCAGGTGCTTTAACATGAGATAAAATAGTTTCAAAAATTGCTTCCATATTATCTGGACGAGCTTCTGGATCTAAACTTGCAAATCCATTTAAAGCCGAAGCATAAACTACTGGAAAATCAAGTTGTTCTTCGGTTGCACCAAGTTTGTCAAATAAATCAAAAGTTTGATCAACAACCCATTCTGGACGCGCACCATCACGGTCAATTTTATTTACGACAACGATTGGTTTTAAGCCTAGAGCTAATGCTTTTCGGGTTACAAAGCGCGTTTGTGGCATTGGTCCTTCAACCGCATCAACTAATAATAATACGCCATCAACCATTCCTAATACCCGCTCAACTTCTCCACCGAAATCGGCATGTCCTGGAGTATCAACGATATTAACTTTAGTACCTTTGTATTCTAATGATGCATTTTTAGCAAAAATCGTAATTCCACGTTCTTTTTCAATGTCATTGCTGTCCATTACGCGTTCTGCGATATGTTGATGTGCAGAAAATGTTCCTGCTTGATGTAATAATTTGTCAACCAAAGTTGTTTTACCATGATCCACGTGAGCGATAATTGCAATATTGCGTAGGTTTTTTGCCATTGAGTTTCTCTATAAAAGTTTACCGCAAACGGCGGTATTAATAATCAAATAGCGGGTATTATAGCACATCTGAGTGATTTCTTATTGAATAGAGTGCGCTTTTTTCAAGTGTAGTAATATTGAGGCTATCGTGTATAACCTTGTGTTGCGGCGTGAAGTGCCGCGATTAGGCTTGAACTTGAAGCTTTTCCACTACCTGCCAGATTTAATGCTGTGCCATGATCAACCGAGGTGCGAATAATAGGAAGCCCTAATGTTGTATTAACACCATGCTCAAACCCTGAGAATTTAACAATTGGCAATCCTTGATCATGATACATTGCCAAAATTACATCGAATTCAGCATGGCGATTAAATATTGTGTCCGCTGGGTAGCTACCAGTCACATTGTAGCCACGCTGTTGCCAAGAACTAATTACGGGGTTTATTATCTCAAGTTCTTCTGTACCTAGGTAACCATTTTCTCCAGCGTGGGGATTTAAACCACAAACGGCAATTTTTGGTTTGCTAATGCCAAAATACTCATTAAAGGATTGATGAATGATGGTTAGTATTTGCTCTAGATTCGCGGCTGTAATTTGTGTTGGAACTTCTTTTAGTGGTAGGTGTGTGGTTAGAAGGGCAACTTTCAAAATTTGGTTACTTAACATCATAACAACTTTTTGGATGTTAAATTTTTCAGCAAAATATTCAGTATGTCCGCTAAATTTAGTTCCTGCTTGATTAATGATATCTTTATTAATCGGCGCAGTTACAATGATTTTACCTAATTTATTTTTACATAATTCAATTGCTTTATCTAAGGTAGCTAGGACATAAGCTGCATTGGCTAGATTTGGAATACCTAAACAATCGTGGACTGAACAAGTTATATGTAATACATTCAGCTTTTGTCGATCAAAACTATCATGCAGCGGATCTAAAATTTGATTAAACTCGATCTGCCGATTAAGTAATAATGCTCGGCTTTTTAATAACTCAATATCACCAATTACCAATAAACGATAATCATGGTTATAGTTTGAATCAACCAAATCAAGACATATCTCTGGACCAATTCCAGCAGGTTCGCCACTGGTTACGCAGATAAGTTGACGTTCATCAATCATCATTGATTTTGACATATGCCATTTCTTTCAAATTACGCACCCATTCAGTATAAAGCATCTGTGCTTTGGTATCGCGTAGTTCCATGCGGATTTCAGCTTTTTCTTTATCATTAGCCAGATTACTATCACGAGTATCCATTACTTCTAAAATATGCCAGCCAAATGGAGAGCGAATTGGTTGACTAATTTGTCCAATTGGGGTAGTAAGCATCGCATGCTCAAACTGTGGCACTGTATCACCTTTACTTACCCAGCCAATATCACCACCTTTTAAACTGCTGGTATCTTCAGAATATTGCTTCGCTAGCGCTACAAACTCTTGACTTTCACGTGCAGGGTCATTATTATATTTAACTATTTTAGCGCGAATATCGTTGATTTTTTGATGTGCTTCATCATCACTGGTAAGTTCATTTACCTTAATCAATATGTGTCGTACATTGTATTGACGGACAATCTGCGGCGTTCCATGTTGTTTGATTCCATTGACTTTGAAAATAAAGAAACCAATAGGTAATTTGATTACCTGAGTAATTTCACCTTGCTTTAATCCAGTTAACTGGTTGAGAATAATTGGCGGTAGGGAGGTATTACTTTTCCAACCTAAATCACCGCCAGCTAGGGCATTAGGAGCAGAGGAGTATTTAATTGCCATTTGGTCGAATGATTGTCCTTGCTTAAGGAGTTGATAAACCATATCAGCCTGTTTTTGTTTTTGAGTAATAATTTCTTGTGTTGCTTGTTCTGGCATATTAATAACAATATCAGCTAAGCGGTAATCAATTTTATTTTTATAAGTTTCACTATTTAAAATACGTGTAACTTCATCTTCATTGATTACAACCCGACCATCAACTTCACGCTGTTTAAGTTTTTCAATGGTAATCTGATCACGCATCTGACTACGAAAATCATCGTAGCTTAATCCTTGTGAGGCTAATTTTTTACGCATTTGATCATCAGTTATCTTCTGGGCTTTTTCATTAGCTGCAATTGCATCGTTAACCTCTGCATCTGAGGTTCTGATACCACCACGCTGAGCTAAATCTAGTTGGATTTGCTGCATAATCATCTGTTCTAATACTTTATTTTTTAAATCAGCGTTATTGGTGTCTTTTATTCCGCGTTGAGATAAATTAAATCTAGCCTGAACCATTTGATTGCTTAGTTCATTTTGCGTAATAATCCGTTTATTTACATAGGCAACAATTTTATTAACTGGTTTTAAGGATACTGAATTAACTGGTTTTGCTGCTGGTGCAGCTGCAGGAGTTGGTATTGGTAATATCTGGTTTGCTAAGCTGCTTTCCGTTTTTGTAGTGGCTAAATTGCTGGACTCTAATTGCTCGGCAAAAGTACTGCCTAAACAAAATGCCATTATAATGGTTAAAATATATTTTTTGCTCACAATAGCTCCTACTGGAATTGATTTTGTTGAAGTTGACCGACTGGTATATAGCCAGGAACGCCAATTTTAAGATTGCTGCTTGGATCACCTGATCCAACGTTACCGATACCTTTAAACGAGAAGTTTAATAGATAGTTTTGTTGTACTTGGTTGTAGTTAAAGATAAATTGTTGATATACTGCACTAACGGTGTAGCAGCCGCCATTATATTCTAAACCGCCAAGGAAATTAAGCATTAAACCACGGGTGAAATCATAATTGGTGCGCCCAACTGCATAAACATTGTCATAAATTGGCCATTGTCCGGCTACATTTATCGCATATTGATTTTCGTAGGCAACTGGAGTAAATGCTTGTCCAGGCGTGTATGCATAGTAGAGTAATGGTAAGTTATATTGGTAGCCATAGCCAACAGTTAAAACTTTACCATCATCAGGATTGAATTTCATCCCAACATTCCAAGCATCAATAGTGTCATAGACAGTATCATACTGAAAATTTGCATTGGTAGAAAACTGCCTATTCCAATTATTGTTTAATTCTCCAATCAGGTTTGGTGTTGGTAAAAATAATTGTGCATCTTGGGTTGTATTACCGTAAAGAAAATTATTTTCTGGTGTAATATAATAACGATAGCCCAAGCTAAAATTCATCAATTCAGTGCCATTGGCATCATTTAAAATCCGGGTTGTTCCACCAATAGTTATATCATTTGCCATATTAATCCGGTCATAACCAGAAAAGCGATTTTCACTAAATAACTGATTATAGTTATATGTTGCCGTTGCAGTATCAAAAATTGGAATATTAGATTGATTCTGTTCCGGTATATATAGGTAGTATGCCCGCGGTTCAAAAGTCTGTGTATAACTACCACCAGAAAGACCCATTTGGCGATCAAAGTACAACCCTGTATCCAATGATGTTATAGGCAAAGCCCGATTTATTTGTGCCGCTGAGTTAGGGTAACCTGGATCTGCTCCAACATTGTAGTAAGTGTAGCTATAGCCAAATTTAGGCGTTGCAAATCCCCAAGCTGATTGAAAAGGATATTTTAAACTTGGATAGAGAACCGTTCGCTCTCCACTTTGCATCGCCGGAGATTGGAAATCGGTATATTGACTTAATAAATTCCACTTAAAGCCGCTTGAGCCGATGTCTTGGTCATTGACATTAAAATTAACCGCAGGATAAGATGAATAAATAGGAATAGTCGTTCCATAACCATAAGGATACAGGGTTTGATAATTTACAACTTTAACGCTAGCTAAACCCCAAGTTGGTTTGTATTGTGCAAACGCTGATTGCTCTAAGTTTACATTATCTGTTACTGAATAGAAGTTACCAAAATCATTAAAATAATTGTTATCTGATACTACATTATAATTATAGCCAGTAGTAAAATATTGAAGTGGACTATACGTATCGTTCAAGCTCCAATAGTAACGGTAAGTATTAGATGTTGTTCCACCGTATGAGTATGGTACTTGCTCGGTATAAACAGATCCTACGTTAGACTCAGTCATATAGCGAAACTTGTCCGTAATCATAAGCCCCTGACTAGTCCAAAATTCAGGCGTTATTGTCATATCATAGTTGGGCGCCATATTCCAGTAGTATGCTTCAGAAAACATCGTTCCGGCAGTACTTGTTCCACCAAAATTTGGAGTTAACCAACCAGATTTTCTTTCCCCTAGTGGAAATGTCATGTATGGCGAAGAAAAAATCGGAATAGACTCAAAATACATCGTTGCATTTCTGGCAGAACCTTCAGAGTTTTGATAGTCGAAAGTCATTTTATTAGATTTTATATACCACGCTGGATCATTGGGGTTGCACGCGGTCATGAAACCATTATCAATGGTCATATGTTTGCTATCTTGGGTTGAAATTGATTCCCCAGTGGCACTGATATTCTCTTTGTTATAAAATGCTCGTGCTTGAGTAAATGTTCCCTTATTTAAGTCAAGATAGTAATCCGCCCATTTACCTTGTACCGCGTCATATTCACGGGTAAGCACATAATTGTCACCTAAGGTTGCTCGGTCGTGAGCTTGATCATATATCAACCAATCAGAAGTTATGGTTTGGCTTTCTTTGTAACCAATTACATGGCCTTGTGCAATATGAGTTTGTTTATTTTGTCCAGTAATAGTATCTGCCTGAACAAACATTGATTGTGATTCTACTTGAGGTATAGTTACGCTATCGGCACCAGATTTTTCATACCAATCAAAATCTTGCGTTGTACATAGCTGAGGAACTGACTCTGAAGATGATTGCGCTAGGTAATTTAACGCAGTCAATGGATAGCCGTAGCCAATTAGCCCAGCGCTTGCCATCAATGTTATAAATATCTTCTTTTTAGTTGCCATGTGCCTAAATTTGCCCAGTAAACGGTCTAATTAAAAGGATAGATTATATCATGGATTGGCTACTCTGTGCGCCGTCTGTGGCAGCCAAATACAATGTTTATGTTAAATCATGGAAGTCAGTGAATTGCTGAAGAATATCCAATTCAAGATGCGTAACGATTTTGATTCTGTCTTGGATGCTAATGTGTGCAAATTTTTGAATCAAATGAGCATATGCCCCACTGCAAATTATCTGTTTTGATTGATATTTTTGGTTTAGTTGTACAATGAGGGCAATATACCCCTGAATTATACCTGTACAAATTGCATAATTAGTGGTTAGTTTGGCGGAGTCATTATTAAGAATATCTTCAACTTCCTTAGGTTTGATTGATGGGAGTTTATCGGTATGTTGGAATAGACTGGCTAATTGTAATCCAAGTCCTGGTAGAATAAGGCTCTCAATTAATTTGCCATGATGAATTACTTCAACGGTGAATCCAGTTCCACAGCCGATACCGATTTGTGGGTGATTTTGTTCAAGTTGGCTCAAATAATAAATCCTTAATGCGCGATCGCTACCTAAATAGCCTAGTTCCTGATATTGCGTTGGTAGGGCAGTTTGAAGAATCTGATTACTTTGCCAAGTTATGCATTTGATTTGCTGCCATCTTAATTTCTTACTTAGTTTTTCAAGCAACTCTTCGGTATGATCAGTATTTAGTACGCTTGATATGGATATAATCAATTGTGAGTAATTTTGCCCTAAGTTTAATTTAAAATTATTTGTAAAAACATCTTGATTTACTAAAATAATAACAGCTTGTGAATTAAGGCGTATTTTACAATGGCTGTTACCAATATCTAGCGCCATTACATCTTGCATAGCAAGTGCCCCAGTTGCGCAAAAATTTGTTCAGCCACTTGTTTCTTAGTACCACTAACTTCCTGCATTATGCCACTTTGTTGAATAATGCTCACTTTGGTAGTATCACGATTGAAGATTTGCTGCTCACTAATATCATTAGCGATTATTGCATCTAAATTTTTAGTTTCTAGTTTAATTTTTGCATGTTCAATTATATTTTCTGTTTCTGCCGCAAAACCAATGCTGATTAATTCAGGAAAATTTTGCTTTACCGTACTGATAATATCTGGGTTTTTAGTTAATTCAAGTGTAATTCGCTCCGCACTTTTTTTGATTTTTTGTGGTGCGTAATTTGCCACTTTATAATCAGCAACAGCAGCACAAGCAATTATCATATCTGCATCAATAGCTTGAGTTAATGCACATTTAAGCATTTCATCAGCGCTTAAAGTTTCATAGTGCTGTAAATTAGGATGGATAGGTAAACTAACCGCCAATTTGCCACAGATAGCGGTTACTTGCGCCCCACGTGCCAATGCGGCATGGATTAAAGCTAACCCCATTTTACCTGAACTATGATTGGATATAAATCGAACAGGATCAATTGGTTCTACGGTTGCACCTAGGGTTATAATGATTTTTTTGCCAACGAGTGCTCCTGTTTTTGCCAGAGTTTCTTCTGTCAGCATCACTAATTGCTCAGCTTCAATCATGCGCCCGACACCGTTGTCACCACAGGCTTGCAATCCTGCAGCAGATTCCCAGATGATGAAATTACGTTCTTTTAGTAACTGAAGATTGGCTTGAGTTGCCAAATTATGCCACATTTGTTGATTCATTGCTGGTGCTAAATAAATTGGCTGAATACTCGCATCATAAGCTAAAACAACTTGCGTTAATAGATTATCCGCAAAACCATGGGCTAATTTAGCTAAAGTGTTTGCAGATAGTGGAGCAATGATAAATCGATCAGCCCATTTTGCAAGGTTAATATGCAGCATGGCTTGTTCAGTTTTAGTTAAATCTAGCGTTTGATCACAATAAACGTCACAACCCAAAGCCGCAATTAAATTAGCCGTGACAAATTGCGCGCCTCCAGTAGTTAATATTACTTTACATTGATGATTTAACTTACGTAATTCGCGTAAATAAAGGATAGTTTTATACGCTGCAATACTACCACTGATTCCAATTAATATTTTTGCCATTAATTTTTATTTCCTAACAAACGCATCTTAGTAAGAATTTTCACAAAGAATATGGTTATCAATTAAGCGAGTAGTACCAATGAAAATAGCTGCTGCAATGATTAACTCTTGGGCAATATTTTCGGTATGCTGTAAATCATTTGAGCTGATGATTTCTAGATAGTCTACGCGGCTGTCAGGTATCTTCACGACCATCCCTTTGACCTCTTCAAGTAATATTTTCTGTTGCTCATATGTTAGTTGCGGATCGGATTTGCGGAGTTTGATTATTTGATTAGCAATAAATTCAATTACTTGCGGTACAATTAATGCCTGTTGACGTTGTTCTGTAGAGAGATATTTATTACGTGAGCTTAGTGCTAATCCATCACTGGCACGGATTGTGTTAACCATTTTTAATTTAACTGGTATAAATAAATCGTTTACCATCCGCTCAATTATCTTGAATTGTTGAATATCCTTTTGTCCAAAAAATGCATAATCAGGTTGTATCAAGTTAAAGAGTTTGTTAACAATCGTACAAACACCCTGAAAGTGATTTGGGCGGCTTTTACCACATAAATTGCTACCAAGCTGGCTAACATTTAAAATTACCAATGTTTCTTGTGGAATTAACTCTTCTACTTGTGGCGCAAATACCAGATTAACTCCGCGATTAGCACAAAATTCTAGATCTCGTTCTAAGGCGCGTGGATAATTGCTAAAATCCTCGTTAGGTCCAAATTGTAACGGATTGACAAAAATACTTACAATTACCACATCGCAAATTTTATGCGCCTCATCAATTAAACTTAAATGTCCATCATGTAAGAAACCCATTGTTGGCACAAAACCAATAACAGTATTTTGTTGTTTTAGCAGCTGTATTTCTTTTTGCAGAGTTTCTTTAGTATCAATTGTTTTCATGCAAATACCTAATAACTGTGTTTATTTGAGGGAAAGGCTTGTGAAGTTACCTCTCTGCTAAATTCATTTAATGCATTTGTGATTAGCATTTTACCATCCAAATACTGCTTGGCAAATTTAGGGCAGTGCTTAGATACTCCTAATAAATCATTTAGAACTAAAACCTGCCCATCACAGTGGTTTCCTGCGCCTATACCGATAGTAGGAATTAACAGTGTTTCGGTTATTTTTTGCGCAACGCTGGATGGGACACATTCAATGACGATTGCGCTGGCACCAGCATCTTGTGCTAATTGTGCCATTTTTTCGATATGTTGTACTTGTTCTGCATTTTTACCTTGAACCTTAAATCCACCAAATACATTTACCGATTGTGGTGTCATGCCAATATGTGCGATTACGGGAATTTGCGCATCAGTGAGCGAACTTATCTGTGATAGCATACTAATATTATTAATTTCAAGTTTAACTGCATCTGCACCCCCTGCACAAATCAAAGCTCCGGCATTCTGAATAGTTGTTTTACTATCAAGGTGATAGCTAAGATATGGCATATCTGCAATGATAAATTTATCTGGTGCTCCGCGGCGCACCGCTTTAGTATGATACAAGATATCATCTAATGTTACGTTGAGCGTATTGCTAGAGCCTTGAATAACCATACCCAGTGAATCGCCAACTAAAATTGTATCAATTAACGACTCGGCAATTAGTTGAGCATGATTAAAATCATAGGCTGTAATCATAGTAATTTTTTTAGTTTGAGTTTTATAGGTATTAAAATCTGCAATAGTAAATTTTTTCATGAGCTTATTTCCTCTGATCCAATCTCGGCTGCAGATGTTTTTTTACCAAATGAGAAAATGATGCTACTAAGTGCTAAAACAAATACGATTATAGTGGTAATGATCGCATTACTGACAAAAGCACCTTTAACCGCCAGCCAGCCACTAATAAAGAGATTAAAAATAATGCTGGAAGCTCGTCCTAATGCAAAGAGAGTATTGCTGGCAAGGTTACGAATATGAATAGGATACTCTTTAGCAATTTGCTGCGCCCAAACAATCGGATAACCACCGCCAATCATCCCAAGGCCTATGCTATATATTAAAATAGCTGGTTCAGGGATATTTTTGAAATTAAGCATCAGTACAAGAAAAATGCATAGACTCAATAGCATAAAAGGTTTGTAGTTTTTAAAAATTATACTAATGAAAGCGCTTAATAAGCAGCTTAAAATATTTCCAACAAAAAATCCTAATAATAGCATCTTAGTTGCATAAGCTAAAGTATAAGTTTTGATGATGTAATTAGGGAAAATGAACATCATGGTAATCATAGCAAAGTAAGGTGTTATCATCAGAAAGTATTTGATGAGCTTGAGAACGTATTGACGATTGCTTAATAATAACCATATACTGCCAAATTTTTGTTCAGAGTGCTCTTTAGCATAGAGAAATTTACTTGACTCTTTGATTTTACCGCGTCCAAAATAGAGTGCCAATCCTGCAATTCCACCGCAGAGAAACATTGCTTTCCATGAAAACATCCCGATTGAAGTCGCAGTTATTCCACCAAGCACCCCGAATGAATAAAGGATTGCTGTTCCCCACGCTGCAGATTTGATTGGAAATAGCTCCAAGATTAAAACCGTAGAAGTTGAGAATTCAGTTGCCAGTCCAATATAAGATAGCGTCCTAAGCAAGATAAATAATGGTAATGAGTGTGTGTAAACTGCCGCAATGGTTGATAAAGAGTAGAGCAGTATGCTGTACTTAATTGCAGTAGCACGTCCGATTTTATCGCCAAGAATACCGAAGAGAATTGCGCCGATAAAAATTCCTATAGTCTGGAAATTACTGATCATTAAATAAGTTTGTTGAATTTGTGCAACTGCAGTTATATTGAATTGTTCTTGGATCAATTCGTTATAACTGACTCCCATGATTGTTAAATCATAAAAGTCAATAAAATAGCCAAGGCATAACAGAAGCAACGTCAAATAGTTTGTATTGGGTTTAGTCATATAACTTCTTTGTAATTGTTTTGGGGTGGGTCTAGGTTTAATTAATAATTATAGTGTTATCTAAGACGAAATAACTGCTATATCTAACTTCTTTAAATATTTGATTCTGAGGTAACTAAAAATAAATACCATGCACTCATAGACAAATTATTTTGTCTTTAATCTTGAATATCAAAAACTTTAAAGATGATCTAAAAATTGATTAACTTATATACTTGGATAAAGAAACAGGCTAAATACAGAATTTGGGGGTGATTTGGTACTTGTATGCATATCAAGTCCTTTATAAAACATGTGTTAAAATGAAAGGTTGTTTTCGATTTTACGCCTAATGGTCGTAATATCATATTTTTTAGTATCAAGTGAGCATTATAACCAAAAGTGAGCTAGCTTACAATTATTATTACTACTTATCTTCTATAACCATTGCAAAAAAACAATCAGTTACTTAGTGATTATTGATCGACTGACTTTCAGTAATTTTGCTGCCATTTTGCCATACTATATCGCGACCCCTCGGCTTAAGTAAAAAATGGGGTTCTTGAAGCGTCTATTTTGCAATTTAGGATAGTTTATTATCCCCAATTAAGACTATCCTAAATACTTTTCTCCAGAATATAATAAAGGCTTATTAGGTAATAATAAACATCTAGTGCATATGTGTGATAAAAAAGATATTAGTGACATTCTAAACATGATTCATGATATTAAACATGCTTTTGACCTACAAAAATTGGAAATCATTGAATATTATTCACATGTAGGAAATTATTTTCCCCGTCAGAAAGTTGACTATTTTGGTGTCTAATTTTAAGGAATCAAGAAATTTGAGTGTTATACTGTTGTCAACACTCATTTCTGGTTTAGGGGTTTCAACATATTTTATTGCAGTCAATTGGTTTATTGAACAAGCTAGTAATTCTTCAATTTCAGTCGCAATCGTAAACTCATTATGTTATTTACTAATCCTACTCTTTCTTCCATACATCGGTATCTGGTGTGATAAGTTCTTCAGAAAACATATTCTAATTATCATATACTTTTTTGGAGCCATATTACAGCTATTCTTAAGCATAGTAATAACTCAGACTAATCCTAAGATTGGTATGTTGGTAATGCTAATTTTAACAACTGGTATTATCTCTGTAATTCGATCTACAGATCAAATTTGTAGAACTGCATATTTACAAAATATTATGAGACCTGATAAATATCAACTTACAAATAGATGGCTTGAAGCGATTAGACAAGGAATAACCTTTATTGCTGGAGGGCTTGCTGCGTTTTTGATGAAAAATCCATCTATTGCTGTTGTTCTTAATTTTAGTGTGGCTACTTTTATTGTTGGAGCGCTATTAATTTTCATTTTACCAAAGGACAGTATTCATACCAAAAAGCCTGTTTACTCTGGTTCGTACTTTAAAAAAGTAATGAATGGTTACTCTATCTTGAAGAACATAGACAAAAAAATAGTATTTATTTTAATTGCAAGTATTTTTCCGTATGCAGCGGTAGTTTCCTTAAACGTAACATATCCAGCATTCTTTTATAATTTAAGGACATCAAATGTCGCTCAATTTTATGCGGCATTATCTATTCCATACGGCGCTGGTGCTTTATTCGCCAGCTATGTGCATAAAAAAGAAACTTCTAACTTTAATAGATTTTTTATTATCCACTCTCTAATATTTTTGATAGCTCTTGTATTTGGAGCTGTTATATCTAATGTATATTTTACTTATTTGGTATTATCTACTATTGCTTATTGCCATGCATCAATTAGAATCCAACGCAATACTTTTATAATGGAATATGTGCAAAATAAAAATATAGGCCAAGTGTTATCATTCTTTGAGATTATCTTTACAATAACTGTTGTAATTCTTTCGTTTTCATTAGGTTTTATATGCGATATTTACTCGCCAAGTCAATCTTGGCTGTTTGTTGCGCTAGTATATTTATTACTTATTATTCTGATTTTTAACAGGACTAAACATAGTCAGATTACTAGCATATAAAAAAGTGAACTAATCATTGCCCAAATCAGCAGCAAATATAGTGTTCATGCAACGCAGATAAATGAGTGAAGGCAGCAGGCTGGTTTTACCTGTAAAAGAAGCTTTATAGGTTTGCGGTTTATAGAGAGTATGGAAGATTAATTACCATTAAAAAATGAAAATATGAAGGTAATAATACATGCTAAACTATAGCTTAGGTTACCGTATTTACAAGGATAAGTGCTTATTAAGTCCAATTAGTGTAATATGTTAAGAAGCGTTGCTCGTTGAATATTAGCCTTATAACGATCGAATAGTTTTGAAAGAACTATCATGAAAATTAAAAATATTAGTGGTTATCTTATGACTATATTTGCATTAAGTTTGGTTGCATGTGGTGGCGGAGGTGGTGGCAATAGCGGTGGCAGTATTTCCCCAACACCACCAGCACCAGTGCCATCTCCTTCGCCTTCACCTAGTGGAGGTGGAACTACAGGAAGTTGGTACTGCCAATATACTACTTCACCCACTTATTTAAATACTACTGTTAGTTCATCATCAACTGCTTACGTTCCTATATCTGGAGGAGTTACAAGTTATGGGTATGAAGCATGTGCGTCTTCCTCGAGTCGTACTGTCACTGGTAATGGAATACCAAACCATGTAACAGGAACATTCCCTAGTTCAAATGATCCTAATCCTTTGACAACACAAAGCATTTCTTTTATTACAACATTAAATCCTGTTGAGTCGCCAGGTGTCACATATCTAACACGTACTCCTGTAGGGTACTTAAATAACGGCGTAAAACTGGATCCAGGAACAGCTGCAACTGTATGCAATAATGGAACGGTTGTGCAAGCACCTACGTGCCCATGGAACCTTGAAGCTATAGTGCCTGTTGCAAGTACAAACGTTCAGGCAAACTTGGGGATAGATCAATGTAATGGGCATACACAGCCGGGTGGGTGGTATCATTATCATGGTCTTCCTACTTGTTTTATTAGCACTGTTGGTAATACTGCTTCTACTACAATCACTTTAATTGGTTGGGCTGCTGATGGATTTCCTATATATAACAATTATGGATATAATGATCCAAATAGCAGTTCAAGTACTATTCGAAAAATGAGACCAAGCTGGCATTTAATTCCTACTTCAAGTATTAGTCCAGCACGTCAATCTTTACTAGCGACTTATCCGCTTGGTAACTTTACTCAAGATTATGTATATGAAGCAGGTTACGGAGATTTGGATGAGTGTAATGGTCGTATTGCAGTTACTCCTCAGTTCCCTCAAGGGATTTATCAGTACTATACAACCGAATCGTTTCCATATATTCAACGTTGTATCCATGGAACTAATCAATAATGATTTTCTCAAAGTTAAGTTCATCCCTAACAGTTATAGTATTAATTTTAATTTTAGGGATGTTCTTTTACACTCAAAAGGGGCTGATTTTATTTATACCATTTAGCGCTGTAGCAGTTACAGCACTAGTACTATGGTTTTCATCTAATTTAAAAATTCTTCACGATAAGGTAATAATACCTTATCTACTAGTAGTAATGGGTTTAATACTCCTAAATATGTTTAGATATCTGGCAGGATTTGGATCAATTGGCAGTACGTTATTTAATGCCGTATTTCTATTTGGAGCCTTTTGCCTGATATGCAAAGCTCCTATTGGTAGTTATATGGCATGGTTTGTTTTCTTGTGGGCTATTTTTCAGGGGTTTCTACAGTTTTATATGGCGTTTATGCTTAAAGCTAATTACGCTATGTATTATTATCATGGGATAATCTCTGGAATGATTGTGCTAATTTTAGGTTTATCAGGAATCTCTTTTGCTTTTAAACAGAAGATTAGCTTAGTAGTAGACGCAGTGCTACCAAGCAGAAGGATTATAAATCTATGGACTGCATTTAGCCTCAATATCGCGGTTCTGTATTCTATCATTATTTTGTCATCCCAACCATTGCCAACTCCTGATCTGATATTTGTATGGATATCATTTATTATGGGAATTATTATATGGCGAAACACAATAGCTATTAACATAGAAAGTTCTTATAAAATACTACCACTTTATGTGTTGATGTTGGCATTGTATTTACTGTATTCACAAGAAACTGAGATTGGTCAGTATCAGGAACATTTGGCAACACTATTTAACCTTAATCTTCCGTATCCAGAATTATATTACATTAAATTAATCCTCATGTTATTTGGTGGGATCAGTCTGTACAGACAAAAACCGATTGGTGGTTTAATTGTGATAGTGGCATCTATTTATCTTATCTTGGCTCAGCCAGTAACTTTTTTCTTGTTCCCATTCTTAGAATCAATTAGAACTAATTATCCTTTCCATTATTTCCCTGGAATGTGGACTGCTTTATTACCAGTTATACCTGCTCTTAGCATTATAGTTACTATTATGCAAGCGAAAATATCTCAAACAAGTTCACAAAATAGCACTCTCGTATGAATAAAATAATTTTTCGGATATTAATCTTAGCTATTTTGGGAGTTCGTTGTTCATATGCCCATGTTCTACCCGGAGAAAGTGGATGGATGCATCCCTTATCAGGGATTGATCACATGGTAGCTATGATTGCAGTTGGTGCGTGGAGTACCCAGCTTGGAGGCAAAGCTATTTTTAAAGTGCCAGTAGCATTTGTTGTGGCTATGTTTATCGGTGGAGTTATTGGATTTACACATATTAATTTACCTTTTACAGAAGAGGGAATAGCGATTTCAGTATTGCTTTTAGGCTTAGCCATAGCGCTTGAGCGTAGATTACCTATTTTTCTTGCTGTAATCGGAGTTGGTTTATTTGGTATTTGCCATGGATATGCACATGGGTATGAGATGCCAGATATAACAAATAAATATTTTTATGTAGCAGGGTTTTTAATTACAACGGCATGCTTGCATTTAGTTGGTGCTATCGGTGGTTTATTAATACTTGAAAACAAACATGGTCATGCATGGTTACGGTTATGTGGGGTTTTTGCAAGCTTTGTTGGGGTTTGGTTAATTGTTAAATTAATAATTGGTTAAAGAGTCAATTAGTTATGGCTAGAGCGGAAATATCACTGTGATTATATACCTTGTAGGCATAAATTTCACTATTATTGTTATTATGACACACCAGAAAAATCAAACTATACAGAATCAAAACAATGTGTTAACGTAGAATGCGCAAATAACCTTACTTTTTACACTGATGATATCACATATACGATATCTTCGTTTATTCATGTTGCTATTCCACAACAAATAAATAGCAAATTAATCACACGCAATGCACATCAAATTGAGTACTCCAGAACAGTAAATATTGGAGAAAATAAACTAACAGTCTCATTTCACACTGAGGATAAGTTGCTTCCATCCGGAATTTATCCACGTCGCTTATTCTCTTATTTATGCAAATATATCACAAGCACAAAAGCTAAAAATCCAAAGGTAAAACTACCAAAAAACAAGTTAAACTTCTTAAAAGAAGCCTTAAATATTAATTACGTGTGTGGCAAAAATGACACACTTATGATCAATAATCAACTTAAAGCATTCACAGAATGTCAGCTATCCATTCATTATTCCAATCCCAATGATAAATCTCGTAAACAACGTGATGCTATTAAATTCTTTGATGGAGACTGCTCTTGGCTTTATGACGAAAAGCAAGAATGGTTAGGGGAAATTACTTTATCTGAAGAAATGTTTGATCTAATCAAAAGTAGTGCAGTTCCCATATCAGAACAGGCGGTTAATACATTCACCAACTCAAGAAAACTAGATGTCTTTAATTATTTTACATATCAAAACTACAACTTATATTTAAAGCGCATGGATCATTATTTTGAGCTTGAAGATTTATACAATTTATTTGGCTGCGGCATAAGTTCTATAAATGAATTTCGTCGAGTTTTTAAGCGTGTAATCGCGGATATTAAACAAATCTCAAGTTTAGAAATAGTACCGCTTGGTAAACATGGATATAAGTTACTTAGTAATAAAGAGAGCCTATTAAAAATTCATAGTCGCAGAAAAACAAATGAAATCAAAGATCCAAAATTGGCAATTAACGAAGATTTTAAACAAAAACTTGAGAAAGACTATACTGCAATTGACATTGAAGCTGCTTCAATATATGTCTTAAAACGAATCGAACGTGGTGGTAAACCGATTGAAAATCCACATGCTTACATGCGAGATGTACTCAAAAACCCTAGCTGGTTTCGCAATGAGCGAACCTTGCTCGTTCTGAGTATACAGAAGACTCAACTAGAAGACTACCATAAATTGGCTGAATCAATTCGTAAGACTAACGCTCAAGAACTTAAATTACGGCTTAGTCGAACTGCAGTGCTCGGTCTGCCTGTAGAGTTAAGAGATGCTTATGAGCAATTAAGGGTTCCTGGTCGCGTGATTATTAAGGGCGCTCCAAATTGGGATTATACATGCTACTTATTCTGGGCGCTTATGACTAATCGATGCGTGGAGTATTCAGTGTGTAGTGTTGAATCTTTATATATAAACCTATTCAAGCACTTGAGCTAACGGTTTACGTAATAAAAATTTTTATTACTTAATTTTTGTATAAGTCACTATAAATTATGAGGTAGTAATATGAGCTTTATCATCAATAGTTTAGTATCTACTATAACGATACTAGTCATTCAATTTTTTGCATTGAATAAGCATTATCGCACAATTTCCTTACTCGAAGATCCACAAGTTTTAGAGTTATTTGGCCAATTGAAACACAGAGGCTTACTGGCAGACTCTTTAATTATCCAGCCTGGATTGGTTTTTCTTAAAGCCAAACTCTCTATTGGTTATGATCAAGAAGCATTCATAAAAAGGAGCATAAAAAATTTTGGTTACTCAAAAGATTACTCTTTGAATGTATTAGCTTTGGAATATGCTAAGCAAGATCATGCTCGATTGACTTATATGTTGAAAAATAAACAACAAGTAAAACTAGTAGAAAACTATAGATTTGGTAGGAGTTTAAGCCGAGTAATGGTTGCAGTTCTAATAATTTTGCTTGCTCTTAATTGTGCTCATAAAATTGTAGTGCAATAAAATGATTTTATAACTTTTTAGGAAAAAATACTATGAAAAATAAGACAAATTATCAACAAAATAAAAACAATGAACGTAAGCCTTACGTTAAGCCGTCTTTTGTTACGTTTGCTTCAATCGCAGCACTATCTTTGGCTTCATGTAATTCTGGTAGTTCATCAGGTAATTCACCATCACCTGTCCCGAGTCCTACCCCTATACCTAGTCCAACACCAACGCCTAGTCCAGATCCTAAACCTACTCCGACACCTACACCAAGTCCAACACCGTACCCAATAAGTCAGTTGCAAGAATTTATTAATTCTCTTACTTACTCGCCTAATGTAATCAGTACTGCGAATCAAAGTTCATTCACTATCAATTCGCCTGTTGATATTGAGAGCATTCAGATTTCATTTTATAAAGATAGTGTAAATTGTTCAAGTGGGCTTAATAATGTAATAAATCTTAACGGAAACGTATCGCTAAGACCAGGTATATACACAACTTCTAATTACTCTAATTTCTACATCTGTCAGAAATTTAGTGGAGGTTGCAATGGTTTATTATCTGCGGTAGAAGCTGCAACTGCTTGGTCTATGCAATACACATATTATTTTGCAAGTGGCACAAGTTATCAAAGTGTATGCATGATCAATACAGCAAATCCCATAGGGAAATCTGCTGAATTCTTTGCTAATTATACTACTGGATTAACGGCATGTACAGCAGGAAATAGCTGTGAATTTTCTCAAGCTTACTCACTACCACTTGGATGGTCAACCCAAAATGGTGGATCTGGCGGTACCACTGTGGGAGTAGCGATAAAAAATTTTAATGTACATATTTATACAACAGGGACGACTACGGTTGGACTGTCAGGACAATTAGAATCGAGTGCAGTTGACACATACATCGCAAAATATACAGAAAGTGGAACTATACTTTGGCTTCAACAGTTCGGAGCAGGTAATGGAACTCCATCCTATGGCATAGGTGTTGATGATAATTCCAATAGTTATGTGGTTGGTTATACATACGGTGCATTACCAGGTCAGATTCAGACTGGAATTAAAGATTATTACATAACCAAATATGATCCGAATGGCAATATGATTTGGATTCATCAGGTTGGATCTGCAGGTCAGTATTGTCCTGCGTATGACATATCAACCAATGCGACAGGTGATAGCTATATTACTGGAACAGCCACTGGAGCATTAACAGGACAAACCCAAACAGGTAATGAAGATTATTTCGTGGCTAAGTATGATACAGATGGTGACCTTATTTGGACGCGACAAGTCGGGGCTGCAGGTGGACTGACAAGAGGTCTTGCTATAACAACCGATATAGATGGCAATAGTTATATTACGGGTTATACAACTGTTGGGCTCTCCGGGCAAACTCAAACAGGAACTCGGGATTATTTTATTACTAAATATGACAAGAATGGTAATTTAATCTGGACTCGTCAAGTTGGGGCTGCAGGCGGTACTACTTCTGGCAGTGGAATTTATGCTGACTCAGGAAATATTTACATTACGGGCTATACATCAGTTGGAATATCAGGGCAAACGCAAACAGGTACTAGAGATTACTTTGTGACTAAATATGACACGAATGGTAATTTAATCTGGACTCGCCAAGTTGGGGCTGCAGGCGGTACTACTTCTGGCAGTGGAATTTATGTTGACTCAGGAAGTATATACGTTACGGGCTATACATCAGTTGGAATCTCTGGGCAAACGCAAACAGGTTTGCAAGATTATTATATCGCTGAATATGACACAAATGGTAACTTGCTTTCGACTAATCAAATGGGTGCGGTTGGAGGAAGAAGTGGTGGGCGGGGAATAATTCATGCAAACCAAAATAGTTATGTTACAGGAACTACGAACGCTGGATTATCAGGGCAAAACTTAGCTGGTGTGTACGATTATTTTATTAGTAAAGTTCCTGATTAATAAATAAGCTTGATAAATTTAAAAGCTAAATGTTTCAATAATAACACTTTTTGCCCATAAAAATGTATGCGCAATTGCATATTTAATATATGCAAATGCGCATACGAAACTAAAACCTACAACTAGTAAAATACCTTGGAGAGCACAGTGAAAACTTTTATTAATACTAATGAGTTACACAATTGGTTTTCAAATCGTTTTTTTGATGAAGAAATTGCATACATTAAGACGATTGATCAGCGTATTTTGTTTGCAACAGATAGGGCTCAATCTATTTTAGGTATCTCTGAAAATCTACCGATTAATCACACTGGTAGCCTAGTTTCGGACATTGATGTAATTTCAGAAATTGAGCAAGGCATTATAAATGAGGCCAAAGATGTAATTATGATGGAAGCGTGGTCCATTAATAATGAGCCTGAAATGTTATTCTGGATCAAGAAAGCTCTACAAGTTAATGACCAGATTTTGTTCGTAGTTGAAAAACATATAAATGGTGATTTTTCTGTAAAGAATTTACTGCATAAGAAATTTCCTGAGATTCGCATCGAAAGAAATTACTCAATGCATACACCTAAAATTACTGAACAAGAAAAAGCAGTGCTATTTTTAATGATCAATGGATTATCTACTTTTGAGATTGCAGAAATTTTATGTGTAGCAGAGGGAACTATTCGTGGCCATATCTACAACAAAGTAACAAAAAAATTTCAAATGATGGGTTATGAGGTTATTTCAAGAAGTGATGTTATTGAAGTTGCCAGAATTTTAGGTTATGGTAAGAAATTACCTATGAAGTTGCTACCATATTTTAAAACAAATACATTGTTATTAAAGAGTTTTAATTAATGAAAAAATTTATTTTAGTAAATAACCAAGCGATTGAACTAGATACAGACTACTTAGTCTGTGTTAATCAGGTATGTAACGCTTATGTTGGCAACAATATTAATGAAGATGTTAGTAGTTGTTTAAAAACTGTTGCAAGGATGGTAGAGCAGCTAAATATGGTTAATGCGGTTACTCATGAAGTAATACTTTGTGCCTTTGAGTATGGCATAGAAACAGTAAATGAAGATCAGGCTCTAATCATTAACCGTGAACAAGACTATTATTTATCCAGTAATAAACTTCATACTCTGATTAACCTAATCTTTGAAAGTAATTATTTTATAACGATTAACTCGGAATACAAAATCCGACTGACAGATAAATTCTTTCAATGGTTTGATAAGCAAATGCTCGAGATATTAATCAATAAAAAACCAATTAATGATGAGTTATTGATTCGTGTAGCTAAACAATTTAGAAATGATAATGAGCATAGAATCTCTCAAGTTTATGCAAAAGAGATTTATAGCGTTTTGGCAGTGAGTAGTTCAATTGAACAAACTAGTATTACTACTTTTCATTAGTACAGGATTTGCTAATGCTGAAATCACGGTCGATAACTTTAGTGATAGATCAGTAGAGCCAACAGTTCATAGTAATAATAAAAGTCTTACCGTCACTAAAGCAGTTGGTGGAGCATGCTGGAATAAAGCAGAATCAGCCTATGGAGTACCAGCTAAGTTGTTATACGCAATTGCTAAAGTAGAGACTAATTTACAACCCAATAAGGTTGGATTAAATAAAGACGGTTCGATGGATATTGGATTAATGCAAATTAATAATCGCTGGTTGCCAACGTTAAGAAAATTTAATATTTCACAACAAGATTTATTTGATCCTTGCACCAATGTAATGGTTGGCGCATGGATCTTGGCCGATAATATTCAAAGACTTGGCTATAACTGGAATGCAGTAGGTGCATACAATGCAAAAACTATTTGGAAAAGAGATATATATGCAAAAAAAGTACATAAAGCTATTATTGAGCTTGGCTATAACCGGTGAATTAATTGGATGCTCATCAACTTCCGCACCAGTAATGAATAAATTGTATTACGACAAAACTACTGAAAATTATGCATATTGTAACAACGAGTCATGTCCTCAGGTCACTCAGTTTACCATTGACAATGATGAAGTGCGCCCACCAATTTATTTGGAACCACCGGTAATTATTAAAGACGAAAAAGTTAAGGAAATGGTGGTTAACTTTGCATTTAACAGGTATTACTTAACCACGGCAGATATCCATAAGCTAAGTCATAAGTTTGATAGTTTGCGTGGAGAGCTTGGTAACACTAAAGTTACCATTATTGGTTATACCGATAATGTGGAAGCAGTAAGTAAAAAATCTAACGCTAACATGAGGTTAGCTTTAGCTAGGGCTCAAGTGGTTAAAAGCTTCTTGATTCGTAAATATAAATTAGTGCCGGCAAACATTACCATCGAGGCAAAACCCTTGTGTTGTTATGTTGCCAGCAATAAAACCCGCAAGGGACGTTTCACTAATAGGAGGGCAGAAATTAAAATAGTGATCAATAAAACAAACTAAATTTAACATTTTATAAGGAAAAAATATGCATCCAGGTTGGACGTTTATCATGATCTTATCAACTGCAATGTTGGCAATTAGTTTTTATGAAGGACCTAAATTACTCCGCAAAATTGAGAGCAAATCAACTAGGGCTTATGTTTTGATATCAATTATTGGTATTTGGGGTGCTTTACTATTGTTGGCAGTTGAAAAGGCAGGATTTTAATTTGAGTAACGCTATTAAAAAGGAAAGGTTATGAATAGTATCACGCTTGAGAAAGCACGAGATTTTTTTATAGAACATAGAGGAGTAATTCTACTCATGCTCTTAATGTTGATCTATATGTCAGCAACTATTGCTAGTAATAGTAATAGTGCTGGTGGAACAAATGATGCCGCATTTGCGAATGCTCATGGTTGGTTAGACTCGGTAATCCACGGTAAGCTAGGTATATTGTTGGCAGCAGTGGCATTTGTAGTTGGATTAATTATCGCAATATCAAAGCAATCGCCAATGTTTGCAGTCGGTGGAGTTATATTCGCACTATTGATTGCTTTTGGTCCAGATATGGCCACTGGCATTGTTAACTCTTCATTAATTGTAGTTATTTAATTCTGAGGTGGATTATGTCAAATAAAAGTTATTACATACCCAAACATTTGGATGATCCACCAAAGGCTCTTTGGTGGGATATGGATGAAATTATAGTGTTTGCAGTAATTTGTTTCCCAGGAATATTATTTAAGAGTTTTAGCCTTTTTATTGTTTTTTTGTTACTGTCTTTTTTTATTACGTATCAGTATGCAAAAATTAAAAGCGGCAAATTAAAGGGGTTTCTTATTCATTTTACCTATTGGGTTATAGGCATAAAATTCAAGCGAATTCCCGAATCATATATCAGAGAAATTTCAGGATAATACTATGGAAAAAGACATACATAATGACGAGCTGATTAAAGCAAAGAAAGAAATACGAAAAAGAGATGTAATTGTTATTGCTTTAATAGTAATAAACTTCATGACAACTGCAGTTGCATATGCAAATAGATATCGTGAACGTACAACCATTACTCCTCCGGTTACACGAGAAACCTTCTGGGTTGACAGTAATGATGCAGATCCAAAGTACCTACAGGAAATGTCTACATATTTTGTGCTCTTGGCAAATAATATCAGCCCTTCAAATATAGATTATCAGAATAAGCTATTTCTTAATTACGTTAATCCGGCACAGCAAGCAGAGCTTAAGTCTGCATTAGATCAACAAGCACAGAGAGTAAAGCGTAATCAGTTAGTTACAATGTTCTACATCAAGGGGTTCAGAGTTGATTCTGCATCAAATAAAGTTATTATTACAGGTCAGTTGGATACTTTAGTTGGAGATAAATTAACATCTTCTGTAGAAAAAATGTACCGAATTGGTTATCAAATAATAAATGGTAAATTATACATAACCGAATACGGTGAGGTTCAATCAGCAAATCCTTGGGGAGAATTTATCAAATGAAGTTAAATAGAATATGTCTGTTAATACTTGGTTTCGCATGTGTCAATACTGTCTATGCTGTGCAGGAGTTTCAAGTTAGCAACAACGCTGAGGTTGATGCAATAATTTCAGATCACGATGTAAGTAGAATTTCAATTATTGGCGGTAAGATTAAGAAAGTTAAATTAGCAAGTAATCAATTAAAGGTTGATACCGATGATGTTACTGGTCAAATCTTCGTCTATCCATTAAAGGAAAATCGTCCAGTTATTACAACCACAAAAATAGGTCAACTTCACGCACAAACTATTAGTGGTTCTATGATTAGCTTATTTTTAATAGACGAGGCAGGGAATAGTTTCAATTTGCGACTAAGAATGCAGTCTGTACCAAGTGAAACCATTTTAATTAAGCCGGTTGGTAGTTATAAATTGAATGGAAGTACTGACTTTACTAATCAGGTTGTTACAATTATTGAAGATATGTACCTTGACCGTAAAAGCGAAGATAGCTACGTTGTTAGTGAACAAAATATGCCAATCAAACTTTGGAAAGAGGTTGATTTTGAGTTGTATAAGACTTATGGCAATGATTTGTTTTTAGGCTCTGTATTTATTCTCAGAAACAAGTCAACTAAAGAAATAACTCTTTCTGAAAACCAGTTCTGGAAACCAAATACTGTAGCTATATCAATTGAGAAGCCAGTGTTACAACCAGGTGAAGTAACCAAGGTATTTATTGTTGGAGCTAAGCAAGATGAGTAATCAATATAGTTCTGGTGATTCTAAGAAAAAACAAAACTGGATATTAGTTGGTGGAATAGTAGGTGTAGTTGTTTTTACTATTTTGATCTTTGCAAGTACTAACAATAAGCAACCACAAGTTCAAAATCAACAAAAGCCTAAACCATTAAATGTTGATGCCACCGTTACCGATAATATTTCTGATCAAGAGATTTATTTACAAAATACTAGGCAAGAAATTAAGGATACTAAAGATCAAATTAATGATTTACAAAGTAAATTTCAGGCTCTGCAAGTTACAGAAAGCAATAATATCTCTAATCTGAATATGCAAATTAATCAACAATTTACTAAGATTAATGCTCAGTTAGAGGATATTCGTAAAGCACCACCTGCACCAATAGGGAATTTATCTGATAGCTTAGGTCTACCATCTAAAAATGGTAAACCCGTAGGTTTGCCGGATGGAGGTGAAGCAGTTGACACTACTTCTGAAGGCCCAGGTATTGTAACAGTTGATTTAACGCCAAAAATAGATGAATCTGCCACAGATAAGTCAAGCTCAGGAAATTCAAATAAAGTCAGCATTAAGAGTATGAAAACCTATTTACCAACTTCATTTGTAAAAGCCAAATTAGTTACATCTATTGATGCCCCTTGTGGCGGCACAGCCCAAGATAACCCATTTCCAATTCTTCTAAATGTTACTGATCAAGCTCAACTACCAAACTCAATGCGTACCAAAATTAAAGGTTGTTTTGTGCTGGCCGCTGGATACGGTGATGTTGCTTCAGAGCGGGCTTATTTTAGAACTGAAAAAATGTCATGTGTTATGAAAAACGGCGATGTTATTGATCAGAAAGTGGAAGGGTATATAGTTGGTGAAGATGGTAAAGCTGGCTTACGCGGTAATTTAGTCTCTAAAGCTGGATCTAAAGTTGCGCTAGCATTATTATCTGGTACCGTTGGTGGGTTGGCGCAAGCTTTTGCCCAAACCGCAACTACTTTGCAACAAACTCCAATTGGGCCAACTCAAACTGTTACTCCTAGTCAATCCTTAGGTTATGCGGGTGCTACTGGTGTTTCTTCAGGATTTCAACAGTTAAGCCAATATTATATTAAC
>CAYIZV010000031.1:0-29256 GCA_964367915.1 uncultured Neisseria sp. | reverse complement strand
TATAACTAACAACTTAGGTTATGTGTAATAAAGTACAATTATATTAATCTAAAAGTGTAATTACTGCAATTTTCAAACGTTCCAGAACTAATACTATATTTATGCTTTAAATAATAGCTTAACTTACAGTACAAGTATAAGACCATCTTGCTATTGTTCAGAATGTTGTTTAATATCAGACAAACACTCTTGAATAAAGTTGTAGAATGCTTTCACATTAGTTTCATTACTGAACGGATTAATTAATATGTAATAAGTCAAGAAATCTTTTATTATCCAGTCTGGTAGGACCCTCACAATACGTGGATTATATTTATTAATATCTTTATATAATATTAGTGGTACTATTGCCTCATTACTATTTAATAAAGTTATAGTGTTCACTTCACTATTTCCCATTAGTCGATTTGGCATTTCAAATTTAATTTGTCTATTCTCAATTATGTTAGTAAGTGTTACCAATTTTTCTAACTTATAGTTCTCCCTTGCGTACCCCAATATGAGATGCTCTTGTAACTCCTCAATACTCTCAGGTATTCCATATTGCTCTTGGTATTCTGTTGTACAAAATAAACCAATATCATAACTAAATATTTTTCTTACTTTCTGATCTTGCTTTGATGGTATATGATTTACTACAGCTAGGTCTAACTCATGCTTTATTATATCTACTTCAAAATCTTTACTATAAAAAACAGCTAAATTAATTTTGGGATTATTCTTCAAAAATGCAGGCAACTTTGATGAAATATGATGCATTGATAACATTGGTGGAAGCTGCACTCTTAAATCTCCGGAAATTTCTTTATTGGCATTTAATTTCCTAGTTAAGCTATCAATAAATACGTCGAATGATTTTACTTCGTCAACAATTGAGTTATAAAGTTCTTGTCCAAAATTAGTTATTTTGAAATTGTAGGTATTGATTATCAATAATTTATTTTCAGTAATATCCTCCAGCTTAGCAATTCTTCTTGAAATAGTTGTCCTTGTTATACCTAAATGCTTTGCTGCATTACTATAACTGCCAAAATCTACTACGGTTATAAATGTTTTTAAATCATCATATATAATCTGCATATTGTATACTTTAATAATTTTACACCACTAGACTGTCATTTAAGTGCAATCCAGTGACGTACTTAACTATAAAATTTGATTAGATATTCGTTTCCACTATTTTACCTTCTTCCAGAGTATATATCATAGTACCTTCATTTTGAATTTTATCCCATTTTTCTCGTTCTTTTTCTATTAATTCCGAAGTGATGTCATAACCAAGTTTACTATGTACAAGGGCAGTTTCTGCACTAAAATTATAATCCTTGCTATGTAATTCGGTACCTTTCTTCGAACGGTAAATAATATGGACTAAGTCTAAACGCTGGGCATTACCCAGTTTTAAAATATCTTTAACCTCTGGTTTATTCCGAACTTCTTCTGGTAACATAGTTCCTAAATAACGAATTGCGTGCGATAAATTTTGAGAGGTAGAATAAACCTTATCACGGCGTTTAGAGTGTGAGGAGAATTGAATATCTTTAATTCTCTCCATCATACCATCCATAGAGTGAGGTAAATGTCCAATTGCAGAAAATAAATCAAACATAAAACACAAAACGTTATCAATATCATTTTCTTTGTCAGCAAACTCTGATAATACCTTTGATAAAGGCGTGTTAGCATAAACGCCTCCATCAACGTAATAACGATCATTAATTTTCACAGCTGGGAATCCTGGTGGCAATGCACCTGATGCCATAATATGCTCTGGCGTAATTATTTCTTTAGAACTGTCAAAGAATACAAAATCACCACTTTCTAAATCAGTTGCACCCAGACATAGCCTAACATGCTGTTCATTCAAGTAATCAAAATCTATCAATTCTAATAGGGTATCTTTAACTGGCGATGTGTCATAGAAACTAAAATCTTCCAGTTTACCATTTGAAATCAGCCATGGGTTAATAATTTTAGGTTTATAAAAACCAGGTTGCCCAAACAACAACGCATATTGAGCGCCCAAATAATTATGAATCTTTGACATTCCTGCCATAGACATGTCTAGAAATGGAATGCTTACTGTTACTTTATCCCAGAACTGTTGCATTCGCTCCATTCTTTTCTCTGGTGGATTACCTGCTATCAATGCAGCATTAAATCCACCTATCGAGATTCCTACGACCATGTCAGCCAAATACCCATTCTCAGATAATGCTTTTGATCCACCTACTTGAAATGCGCCGAGAGCGCCACCGCCTTGGAATACGTAAATAATTTTTCTTGGGTGTTTAGTTGTAGATTCATCTGATATTTTATTATTCTTCATGCTTTTAATCTGCTAAGTAATCGTAAACAACTTCGCCGAAACCAAGTGTTAAATCTGCGATTAAATGTGTACCACTAATAACTTTTCTAACTGGTAATTCTGCAACAGGAGCCAAAGCATGAGCAAACAATTGTAATTCAGCTGGTCCCGTCCAAGCTCCCTTAACATTCATATCCTTTAAAAAGTATTTCACTAATTGGCATACACTTTTATCTTTACCATTAACATGTGGAATAATTTTTAATAAATAATTAGGAGTGGTTTCCATTGATTCCTGTAGAGCTTTTGCATCCAATTGATGATATTTATATCCCATGGTTCCAACAGCAACTGGCATACTATTATATTTTAATACTCCAAGTAAGGTATCAACATCTATTTCTAACCTAGGACTAGCATATTTTTTTGGAAAACCCCAAATCTCCCGTCCTGCAGCAATAGGAGCTAAATCATCCAAAAACATCATGTGTGAGTATGTGCCTTTTTTACCATCTAATTCAACCTCAATAACCTGTCCAGATTCGGTAAAAGAACCAAATCCATAAGCATCAGGCATTCGCATGAATTCAAACTTAACCACATTACTGGTTACTTTTAATGGTTCTGGTACAATTTGCTGCAAGAGCTCGAAGTCAGTTTCATAAGAAATAATAAAATATTCACGATTTACAAATCTATAATCGATCTGTAAAGCGCTAGGAGAGGTTAATGGCATAGCAAATGCGCTTTGTTTAATTTCTGATATTTTCATAGATGATCCTTAAAATGAAATTCGTTTACAAAATAAAATGTTCATAGAATAAACTATTACTGCATATGCCAACCATGAGTTAACAACATGCTCTGACCAGTAAAGACATTTGTATCATGTCCTGCCAAGAATAGCGCAGCATTGGCAACATCATCAAGCGTAGTAAATTCACCATCAACTGTTTCCCCCAGCATGATTTTTTTTACTACATCTTCTTCAGAAATTCCTAGTGTTTTAGCTTGTTCAGGAATTTGTTTATCAACTAGTGGTGTACGAACGAAACCAGGCCCAATCAAGTTAGCACGGATATTGTGTTCTGCGCCTTCTTTAGCAACTGTACGCACAAATCCCATTTGAGAATGTTTAGCTGATACATAAGCTGCTTTATTTTTAGATGCTTCTACTGAGTGAATCGAACCAGTTACAATAATTGAGCCACCAGTTTTTTGTTCAATCATTTTCTTCATTGACGCTTTAACTGTCAAGAAAGTACCATGTAAATGAATATCAATCAAAGGTTTCCATGCGCCAAAATCAAAATCAATGATTGGTGCAATAGTTTGGATACCAGCATTACTTACCAATACATCCAATTTACCAAATTTTTTGAATGTTGCATCAATACCTGCATTTACTTGCTCTTCGCTGGTAACATCCATTTGTACAGCAAATGTTTCAACGCCATACTGTTTAGCAATCGCATCAGCTACTGCCTGTGCTTATTCCAAATTTAAATCAGCAATTACTGAATGAGCACCAGCTTCAGCAAATTTTTCTGCCATATGTTTACCAATACCTGAAGCGGCACCAGTAATAACTGTAACTTTACCTTTTACATTTCCAATCATCTAATAGCTCCAATATAAATAGAATTTTAATAAAAATAGTCTGAATTATAACCTGTAATTAACTAACTTACACAATTTAATCATTTAGATTATAATATAATTTAGTGTCGTTTGCATATGAACTAAAAAGTGCAAGCACATGAACGTATAATACCCCCAGTTGTCAAGAGATATTCCACTGCTTCGTACCTTACACTTAATTCAAGATTAACCATACAACACTTTAGTTATTCTTGAATCAACCTCAAATAAATCTTGCAAAATTCTGCACAAAATGCATTTATTATGCAAGTTGCTGGCAGTATCTGATATCATTAACTTTTTGACGAAATGCTATGAATATCAATACCACCAACAAACTTTATAACCTTATTAACAAGTTCTTTAAAAAACCAACCCCGACTCAAGGAACCCTCGCTCTGAAAATATTCAGCGCGTTAATAACGCTGTCCTTTGACTTATCCAAAATGCCTGTGTAAAGCTTTCTGATCTTTCTGCGTCGAGTTCAAAGCATCCTACAGTTAATCTGTCCTCACTTGAGCAAAATACTCGGCGTATGCTGGATAGCATGGAGTCCAATATTCCACTAGAAGAATATGCCAAATCTCTAGTCTTTGATATCCTCAAACTCGAGCGCCTCGAAATTCCATTAGACCAAACTAACTGGCAACGCGGAGATGCTGATATCAACTACTTTGTTTTGTCCCTACTCTATAATGGCATTGCTATTCCGCTTTATTGGCAACTCTTGGATAACAATGGTGGTAGCTCCAATGATGAACAGCGCATTGCGATGATTCAATGGGTTATCGATGTCTTTGGCGCGGATATAATAGACATGGTCTACGCAGATCGCGAATTTCCATCTCATCAATTCCTTGACTTCCTCATTAATGACAATCGCTATTGCCAATCTTATCTTGAGCTTCCTCTTCCGGATAAGTTTATCAATGCAATTACTCCATACCAACCAAAAGACGACTCACCATTTCTTGTACCAGATTCAGCTCTGAAAGATATCGGCATCACCGAAGCGCTAACTATCATTGATACCACTACACAACTATTTCTTCTACAAAAACTAGAGACGGGTAAGTATTCCATCTATCCACTAATCTTTGCCAATCAATACCAGAAACTCAAGCGACAGTTCAGTGCCGAGTTTGCTTGCTTTAAAGTTGGTGTCGCAATGCTAACTACAATCTTTAAGGGCTTTATTCACAAACCAGCAATTAACTTTGTTGCCCGATGTAAATCTTCTACTGTAGTGTCTGATTGCAATAAAATGCTAAGTTTAGCTGAGTTATATCATGACTTAAATCGTAAGCAGATCAAGGCAGATATCGCTACAACCATTCGTCGCGCTTTTGGCAATAGGCTTTACACCGCCAGATTAAACCTTAAAAATGAGTTTGTATTTCTGGTTTCAAATGTTAAACTTGCAGACATTCAGACGTTTTAATTAAGTGTAAGGTACGAAGTAATTTAGTATAAGCTGAGTGGTTACCGCCAAACATCTAAAAAAAGGCGTTTGGCGGCAATTATTATTGTGATTAATGGACAAGTAAAATTCGGGTCAATAATTAAATTTTAAAAATTCAATTATTTTGGGTGACGTTTAAAGCCCAACCATTTTGAGTACAATAATTTGTATATCCATTTAAACGATTATTCCCAGATAAATAGCACTTAGAACCTTCAATCTCTGGATTTATGTTGGAAGACGGGTATTGACTTAGATTAGAGAAAAATTCTTGTAAACTAATTGTAAAGTTATAATTATTAACATTGCAAGTTAAAGAAGATTTGCTACTTCCTGTATTAGGATTTGTTGTTGAGTAGGTACAATCAGAACTCATTGGCTGAGAAAGAACTTGATCTGCTGTGATGCCACCATACATCTGTACAACAGAAGAATATTGATCGTAATTACCCTCGGTTGTGCCTTGCCATGAACAATAGTTAAGAAATGATACTGGATAATTATAATAGACAACATTACTAGCTTCTAGATCTGTTGTACTTGGCATAATCAGCATAACATCGGCACTAAAATTATCTCGAGTATCATCATTACAAACACGAGGAAACATAACACCATTATAAGCAGTCACATTAACAACATTTGTTGCATTTGTAGGGAATTTACTATCAGGGAAAAATGGATAAAATCCATAATAATTGCCCCAACTTTGTGGTTGATTTCCTTGTGGTAGGTTGCTATTATAAGAAGTATTAATAATCTGTGGTGAGCCATAAGCCCCTGAATTTTGGACTTGGATATACGACTCTAGAGGATATTGAATATCGGGAATATTAGTGCCAGGATAGTAAGAGCTATCGTTAATAAATAGAATACTATTTGCTCCTGCTTGTCCCCAGTTGATTACTGTATTATTTGAAAAATCATAAGGACTATAACTATTTAAGTTTTGTAATTTAGATTGGTTTAGTGAGTTCGTCAAAGGTGCTAGACTGTACCATTTGCTACAAGTCTCAATTTTAGAATATTTACGTTTATCAAGAACCCCTAGTACATTAAATTTTGCACTGGCATAGCCTGCATCATATTTAGCACATGTTTGATCAGTTAGTACGCTATTATCTGTCACATGTGGTGGGGTATTAATTTGCTGAGTTCCAGAACCACTATTACATGCAGTGATTGTAGACGCAACTGTAATGAATAACAGGCAGTAAGTTAACTTATTTAATCTATAATTATAATTTTTCATATCCATAATCCTCTTAAAAATAATCTATGCAATCTAAAATATTATGTATTATAAGCTAATAAAATATATCTGTCAATGATGAAAACTTCAGCTATATTCCTGCTATAATGCAGGAATATAGAGTATTAATGGATTAATGTAAATTATGTATTCATTTGATGATTTATTCTTATTTGCTCAAGTAGTAGAAATAGGTAGCTATGTGCATACAGCTAAGAAATTAAAGCTAAATGAAACTACAGTAGGCCGTAGAATAAAAAATCTTGAACAAAGCCTGAATGTTAAGTTAATTAATATGACGACTAAGCATTTTGAAGTTACAGACTTTGGAAAACAAATCTATTCTGTAATTAAAAATAGAGCTGTTAATATGGAGCATTTAGTTGAAGTTATAGATGATATTTTAAAATCTAAATTATATCCGAAAGGTACAATAACTGTAGTACTTCCAAATGTTTTAGCATTGGAACTAATTACCCCCAAAATACCCTACTTCTTAGAAAAACACCCTCAAATAAGTCTAAACATTTTATATCAAAACAAAGAGATAGATTTAATAAAAGATGGTATTGATGTAGCTATTTTGAATCATATACCAAAACGTCAGAGTCAAATCATAAAACATATATTTTCTTCTGAGGTTAAACTTTTTTGTACAAAAAAATATGCAAATAAGTACGGTGTTCCTAATAAACCACAAGATTTAAGTTTACATCGAGTAATTGGCTATATAAATGATGATTATTCTATAGATAAATACTATCCGCTGGCTAATACACAGACTGGAGAAGTTATAATAATCCCTATGCCAAAGATAATAACAACAAATAGTACTATCCACAATATACAACTGCTTCAGACGAATAAAGTAATTGGTCCATTATTATGTGACTTAGAACTTGAAAATATAACGAAACTCAATAAGTTAGAATTAATAAATATATTACCTGAATATCACATAAGTAAAAAAGATTATTATTTATTACGTCATCCAACTGCGAATAATGACTTAAAGATTCAACTACTCTGCAATTTTTTAGAACAGTGCTTAAAAAAATAAATAGACAGCTTATTGTTAAAAGTTCAAGCTATAGTTGATCGGCAACCCATAGCTGATAATCTAAAAGTAAAACTCGGTAAAGAAGTAATGCAAGGTCAAGTACCTTATGATTATCTGAGTTTACTCAAGGTTCTTTTATTGCAGCAATGGCATCAACTAAGTGATCCTAAGGTGGAAGAAGCTCTCCATACTAGAATCGACTTTATGTGGTTTACTGGTTTTGGTTTAGCCGATAAAGAAATGCATGTACCAGATGAAACTACAATTTGTAGATTCAGGAATAAGTTAGTTAAACAAGGTATGTTGGATGGTTATCTAAAGCAGATTAATCGTCAGCTTGAACAGCATAACCTCAAAGTAAAGATAACCGAAGATGTAATTCTGGATGCAACTTTAATTGAAGCAGCAGTTAACTCATAAGAGTTTATAGTAACAGATGCCACTGATGGCTATTATGAACATTTGCTGATAACGCCAGCAAATCAATCTGAGATGACTAGTTTAGAGCAAGTGTTCACTCACTATCAGAGAAAATTAACAGGGTGAAAAGGTTTACATTACTTCCAATAGCTTCCAACCTGACTCCGCTTATATTTACCGCAAACGCTGGACTATCCAAGCAATGTCTGCCAAGTTCAAAACCAAAGGATTTAATCTTGAATCAACTAGAATCATGAAATCAGAACGCAGTATTAGCTTGTTCATGTTTATGGCTATCGCATATTGTTATGCTTGCAAGCTCGGTGAAGTTGCTAACAAACTTAAATCAATTAAACTAAAGAAGCTTAAACATAATACTCATACACGTATTTCAAAAGAACATAGCACTTTTAATCGTGGGGCTGACTTGTTAAATATCTTGGTAGATAGCTACTTATTGTTATATTCAAACAACTCTCTAGGATACTTGGTTTACCATCAAATACCTGTATTGACAGGCGTTTGGCTATAACTAAAATTATTATGATTCGTTAAATTTGTAAGGTTACGATCCAAATAATCCACCAAGCATCAATAAAAGGTCTAAAATATTCAAATTAATTCAGACGTTTTAATTAAGTGGAAGGTACAAAGGATTTCGACATGTTGTATTTTATAGCCAATTCATCAAATGTTACTTCACCTTTTATAGTTTTTAGTGCAAAAATAATGATGGCTACATATCACTGTATTTTGGACCTGAGCCAGCTTCAGGAACAGTCCACGTGATATTTTGTCCGGGATCCTTGATATCACAAGCCTTACAATGAACGCAGTTTTGCGAGTTAATTTGTAGGGTCGGTTCACCGTGCTGTTTGACAATTTCGTATACGCCCGCAGGGCAGAATTTAGTCTCTGGCGCAGCATAGTCCATCAAATTAATTTTGATGGCTTGGTAATGATCTTTAAGCTCCAAATGTACTGGCTGGCTATCATCGTGAGTTAGATTTGCCAAGTGAACTGATGATGCTTTATCAAAACTTACTTTATTATCATGTGGCGGATAAGTTAAAGGGATAAATTTGGATTTATGCTGAATGCACAAGTGGTCAGCATGTTTTATAGATAATGTCCACGGAGCATTACCGCGTAAAATATATTTTTCAAATGCAGTATAAAGCAATCCGATAATTCGTCCATATTGAAATGCTGGGCGAATATTGCGAACGGCTTTTAAGTCTTTGTAGAGCCAACTAGCTTTGAATAGTTCGGCGTAAGTATTAGCAACTGTTTTTTCATGGCGAATAGCATCCATTACAGCTTTGGCACCAAGCATTCCAGATTTCATTGCATTATGTACCCCTTTGATTTTTGGTACATTTAGAAATCCAGCACTGTCGCCAACCAAAATTCCACCTGCAAAACTTAGTTCTGGTAATGCTTGCAACCCACCTTCAACAACGGTACGTGCACCATATTCCAGGCGCTCGCCATCTTCTAATAAATAGCGAATTTCGGGGTGTTGTTTGAAACGTTGAAATTCTTCGTAAGGGTTGAGGTATGGATTTTTATAATCTAATGCAGTTACTAAACCAATTGACAGTAGGTTATTATTTAAGTGATAAACAAATCCGCCACCGTAAGTGCTGTTATTTAATGGGTAACCGATAGTATGTAATATGCTGCCTAGAGAATGTTTTTTGCTGCTAATACGCCAAATTTCTTTAATTCCCAGACCATAGATTTGTGGTTGTGACTCTTTATCCAGTGCAAATTTAGCAATGATCTGTTTACTAACTGAACCGCGGCAGCCTTCTGCTAAAATAGTCTGTTTAGCACGAATTTCAATTCCCATTTGATAGTTGGCAGTTGGTCGTCCTAAACGATCCAGTCCCATATCTCCAGTAATGATTCCTTTTACGCTACCATCTTCTATGATCGCTTCTTTAGCGGCAAAGCCTGGGTAAATTTCCACTCCGATTGATTCGGCATATTCGGCGAGTTTGCGACACAGCTGACTTAGGCTGATAATATAATTACCATCATTACGCCAATCGTGTGGAATTGGCATTGTATAGCTTTTTTCTGCGCCCATAAAAGCCAAGCGTTCATGTTTAACTTCGGTAGTAACTGGAAAATCAAGTTCTCGCCAATTGGGAATTAGTTCACTCAAGCCGCGTGGATTCATTACGCAGCCTGAAATAATATGTGAGCCGACTTCGCTACCTTTATCCAAGATGCAAACGCTAATTTCACTACCATTTTGTTCAGCTAGTTGTTTGAGGTGGATCGCGCTTGCCAAACCAGCAGGTCCAGCACCAACAACGACTACATCGTATTCCATTACATCACGTTGTACTGTCATGTTTATTTAACCTATAACACTGGAGACCGCGTGTTCTGCAAGTTGTCGCCCGGTCTTTTCTTCAATAAAACTCATCAAATAGTAGCATAATTCTTTACAGTTTTCACCAGTTGCGCCAGAGATAGTAAAAATACGTGTATAATCAGTATTGGTATTATGTTGTTTGAAACGAGTGATAAAATCATTGATGATTTGCTCACGTTCTTCTTCCAGAATCAAATCAATTTTATTGATAACCAAATAGCGTGGTTTAGCGTATAAATCATCAGCATATTTTTCCAATTCATGCGCAATCGCAACTGCTTCAGCAACTACGTCGGTCGCTTCATCCAGTGGTGCAATATCTACGATGTGCAGCAATACCTTAGTGCGTTGTAAGTGCTTGAGGAATTTATGTCCTAAACCTAATCCATCCGCAGCGCCTTCAATTAGTCCTGGAATATCCGCAATCACAAAACTGCGTTCTGCGTCTACTCGTACTACACCCAAGTTGGGGTGTAAAGTAGTAAATGGATAATCAGCTACCTTTGGTTTTGCCGATGAAACGGCACGAATAAAGGTCGATTTGCCCGCATTAGGTAAACCAAGTAAGCCAACATCAGCCAACACTTTTAATTCTAGGCGAATATTCAGTCTTTCACCAGCTTCACCTTTAGTTGTTTGGCGCGGGGCACGGTTGGTTGAAGATTTAAAGTGAATGTTACCTAGTCCACCTTTACCACCTTTGGCAACTACCAGTTCTTGTCCGTTGGTTTCCAAATCTGCCATAATTAAGCCAGTATCTTCATCAATAATTGTTGTACCAACTGGAACTTTTAAATAAATATCTTCACCTTTGTGTCCGTAGCAATCTGCACCGCGTCCATGCTCACCATTTTTAGCCGCATAGCGTTTAACAAAACGATAGTCCACCAGCGTATTTAGATTATTATCAGCAATCATAATTACCGAACCGCCTTTACCACCGTCACCACCATCTGGTCCGCCATTTTCGATATATTTTTCACGACGGAATGACATACAACCGTTACCACCATTACCAGCAATTATTTCAACTCTGGCTTCATCTATAAACTTCATAATTTCTTTCTGATTTAACTGCATTTTTTGCACTGTTACTTAATTTGAGCAGAGCAAATAAAACTTATTGGATATAACTAACTTCGCGATTTTATCATAGATTCCTAATTAATAGAACTTATTACCTATAGAAGTTAAAGCGTAATTCTATCATAGCCCGTTAATGTCACATTAATTTACGCTAGATACTTTATTACATCTGATAATATATCTAATGTTGTGTTTATAAATATAGCAAAACAGATAAAATATTAATCTACTGTTTATTACAAAATGAGGAATAGTTCATGAAATTAAATAAAAATATTCTAACCACTCTGTTAGCCAGCCTAATTGTTAGTATTAATGCTAATGCGGAAGAGTGTAATTATCAGCAATCGGTTAGTAGTGACTTTAGTTATCGGGATAGTTTGCCACAATATTCAGACCCTAGCTATCGAGATAACTGGGGACCAAAACCTGCACGCTACCCAGCTCCGACAATTCCTTCTGCTTGTGATTCGGTAAAGTGGCAGCAACAGAGAATTATTGCCGTTGCTGAGAAATATGTGGGTTTACCGTACGAACATCATCATATACCTGGATTCGATAATGGAAGCGGTGCTGGGTTAGATTGTTCTAATTTTACCTCGTGGGTATATAACTATGGGCTTGGAATAAAAATTAATAGTGATATAACAAAGCAGGCAGATACAGCAGGAAGGATGTTAGCACCAGATGAAGCATTGCAACCTGGTGATTTATTATTTATCCGGACGGTGGATGATAGCAGAATCTCACACGTAGTGATCTATATTGATTCCGGACATATTATTGATGATCATGCAAGTGGCGTTAAAGTTCGTGAGTTTAAGGGGTGGTATAAGAATCATTTTGCTTATGCGCGCAGAATCATAAATTAGTAGTACATATTTGGATTCTTAATCTGTTGTAAAAACTAACAGTTCATACAAATTATCTATGATATTGTAGTAGACTGATTTGATTTTAGATTATATAGTTTATTAAGTCGCTTTGTTATTGTAACCAACTGAAATATAACATAATATTGTCGATTTATGGGTGGTGGGTGGTGTGGTGAGGTAGAATTATCACTTACAAGATAATAAAATATTAGGATTTTAGCTTATGAATTCAAGAGAGAGGAAGAATGGATATCGTGCCAGAGAGCAACGCTACAATAGTGATGCTCCACAAAGAACACGAGATCCGCGTTATTATGATGAACCGCACCATGATGATGGTTATCCCGAGCGGAATCGTTATGATGATCGTTATTATCAAGCAGATTATCGCCGCTCAAGTGGTGGCAAGAAATTTATAATTGCTGCGGTTTTAGCTTTGGGGGTTGCTGCTGGTGCTATTGGAGCGTATAAAATATTTATGACGCCACCACCAGTTCCTCAAGCACAAATTTTGTCAGTTAGTCCTAATTTTGTTTTTTCTAAAAAAGCGTATAATAGCTGCCATAAAGTTGCGACAACTACTTATGTACAAAATCAAAAAGATGGTACGGATGGCGCTTTAATTGGTGGTGCAACTGGTGCAGTTGCTGGCGGCGTGATTGGAAATCAAATTAAGCAAGGCGGTGGTGGAACTGCAGTTGGTGCCATTGTTGGTGGACTTGGTGGTGCTTTAGTTGGACGTGAAGTGCAACGTTCGAATCAACCAGATTATGTTGCCAAAAAAAGTAGCTACGATAAATGTGGAATTGCATACAAGACTGTTAAGCATCAAGCTGGTTATAAAGTTCAGTATCTATATGAAAATGCTACGGCAAGTATCATTACGCAATCTCCACTGACAGTCGGAGCAAAGCTTCCTTTAAATCAGTTGCAGTCTATGGCGCAGGTAACTACACCATAGTATTTGACAGCAAATTTTTAAAAATGCTAGAGTATGTTTAAAATAAATAAAATTTTTTTGGTGATTTCACTTAGCTTTGCTGGGTTATCTGTTTATGCGGAAGAGCACATTACTATCAACCATCCAGGTGGTGGTGAGACGCATGTTAATGTTAGTCATGATGCAGGTTATCATCAAGGGCAGTATCATTCTGCAACTCATGAAAACCTTAATACTTATGGTAATAATCGTTTGGGTAATGATAGATATAACAATGATACGGTAAACGTTTATGGGCATAATGGTTATAATGGTGCATACAATGGTGGTTACCCGCCATACCATGGCTGGAATCAAGGACCTGTTGGATTTAGTAACGGCTGGGGTAGTGGCTGGAATAATGGATACAATAATGGTGGCTGGGGAGCTGGCTTAGTTGAGGGGCTAATTGGTGGAATTGCGGCAACCAGCTTATTTAACTATTTCTTTAACCATAATAGTTCTACGCCAGTTGTTTATTCTGGGGGTGGATATTCTTCTGGTGGCTCATCTTCATCTAGTGGTATGCCAACCTCACCTCCAGAAGATATTAATAATACCACCACAAATAATACCGTGATTGAAGAAAATAGTTCTAATCCGGGGTATTGGCTCTTAGGTATCGGGGTATTAGTACTTGCTGGTTTGGGTATCGCTTATGCTATGCGGGGCAATAAACGCAAAGAATATTACCCAGATGAACGCCGTAATAGCTATTCTACCAATAATCGAAGATATGATGATCGTAGCAATGATTATCAAGACGAGCCTGATGATTATCAGCGAATTGAGCCTCGTCAACCTAGCCGTTCTTATTCAAATACCCGTGTAAGACACCGAGATCGGCAAGTATAAACAGATAGTATACAGATAATAATAAAATTAAATTAGAGAGTAAAGAGTTATGGCAGATAATCCCAGAACTAGAACCAGAAGTAGCCGTCCACAAGGTAATCGTCAGAGTTATAACGATAACTATTCAGATGTACCTCAAAGATCATCAAATCAAAATTTAAGAGGACATGATGCACAGCGTGGTAATTCACGCAGAATGCGTAGCGAATCTTTTGATGATTATGATGTTCCAAGCGGTGGATTGACTACGCATAAGAAAAAATTAATTATCGGTGGTGCAATTGCCGCAGCTGTTTTGGCAGCAGTTGGTTTGGGTATTATCTTAAGTAATGCTGGTAAAGTTGAAATTGTAAGTGTACAGCCTGCGTTATTGTCTGCGCAACAACCATATCAGAGTTGTGAGCAAGTCGGAAGTACTCATTATTCACGTAACCATAAAAACGGAACTGAGGGTGCAGTTATTGGTGGCGTAGGTGGTGCGGCGGTTGGTGGTTTGGTCTCACATTCGTGGGTTGGTGCTGGTGTTGGTGCTGCAGTTGGTGCGGTTGGTGGTGATTTGATTGAACGCAGCCATCAACCTGATTATGTAGCGCATCATAGTACAAGCACTCAGTGTAGTACAGCGTACCGACCAATACAAGTTCCAGTTGGTTATCAAGTTGGCTATTTAAACAGTGATAATGCCGTTGTGCAGGTAGTTACACAACATCAGCCACAGGTTGGTACTAAAGTTAAGCTGGAAGAATTGAACGCTGATCAGGTTAGTCCTCAACAGCAGCAACAATTGGTACAACAGGCTATTAATGGTGGTAATGCCGCACAACCTGCTGCAGCAGGAAACCTTGTTTCGCCTCCAGCCGCTAATAGTGCTCCTGCCCCACAATAGTGTGTTAATATCTGAATGCATTTAATCGCTCTAACCATTATTGCGAATTTGTGGAGTTAATCATCTTTCGCAGCTTGTCAGCGCTGCACATCAATGAATGGAGCTGCTATGGATTTTTTTGTTCCTGGATCGGGTAATGTTATTACGATATTTAGCATTGGGGTGGTTATTGCCGTCTTTATGTTTACTACTGATAAAATAAGTTTTAAGCAATTGGCGATAATTAGTTTAGTGATGATTGTCATTGCGCTAGGCTATCTCAAAGTCACTACAAAAGAAACCGCCGAACCACCAATGATGGATGCATTAAAAAGTGTTACCGCAGCAGAATCTGCGGCACTTTCTCGTGAAAATGATTAACGTGTCTGACCATTGCCACGCACAATCCATTTATAGCTGGTTAGTTCTGGCAATGCCATTGGTCCGCGGGCGTGGAGTTTTTGTGTACTGATGCCAATTTCAGCACCCATACCAAATTCCCCGCCATCGGTAAATGCTGTTGAAGCGTTGACGTAAACCACGGCAGCATCAATCTGATTAATGAATTGTTCAATACTTTGTGCATCATTACTAATAATTGCTTCGCTGTGTCCAGAGCTATATTGTTGAATATGTTTGATAGCTTCAGCTAGTGAAGCAACGCACTTAATTGCCAGTTTATAATCTAAAAACTCTCGTCCGAAATCCTCTGCGCTTGCTGATTTTAAAAGTTCGGCAGGGTAACTACCTTCTAGAGCACGATAACTCTCGCTATCCGCATAAATAATAACCTGATTTTCAATCAATGGTGTAACTAACTCGGTTAATTCAGCTAATCTACTGTGGTGAATAATTAGAGTGTCCAGTGCATTGCAGACACTAACCCGGCGGGTTTTAGCATTGTTGATTATCTTTGCGCCACTACTAACATCGCCGCTTTGATCAAAATAAGTGTGAACAATTCCTGCGCCTGTTTCAATTACTGGGATTTTGGCATTTTCGCGAACAAATTGAATTAGACTCTGGCTTCCACGTGGGATACACACATCCACCAAACCTACCGCATTAAGCAAATCATAAACCGCAGCGCGTTCAGGTGGCATTAAATAGACAATTTCTGGATTTATCTGATGTGCAAGTAAACTTTGTTTAATTAATTCCACTAAAATCTGATTGGAGTGAATAGCTTCACTGCCGCCTTTTAAGACGACAGCATTGCCTGATTTAAAGCACAAACTAAATACATCAATAGTAACATTGGGACGCGCTTCGTAAATTACTGCAACTACTCCTAATGGAACACGGATTTTTTGTAAATCCAAACCGTTAGCCAAAGTACGTTGTTCCAGAATAATTCCCAGTGGAGTAGTTAGACCAGCAACTTTTCGCACGTCTGCAGCAAGCGCATTAATACGTTCGGGGTTGAGTTTGAGGCGATCATATTTTGGATCATCTGCAGGCATTTTTGCCAGATCTAGAGTATTGGCAGCAATTATTTCTTGAGCGTGTTGTTCAATTCGTGCTGCTAAATCCAGCAATAGCTCATTACGTTGCTGATCAGTGAGATTGAGTAGCAATGAGTAATCATTTTTTAGCTGTTGTAGGCGTCTGGTAATTTCACTCATTTCGTAGCTCCTGCCAAAATGGCATCATGGTCAATATGTAAATAGTCATAATGGATAAATTCGGGATGGTTTTTACCACCGATGTATTCTTGCAGCTTGCTGGAGTTATAACGAGCAACACCAATCGCAATTTTATCTCCTACTGGATTTAAAATTTCAATCAAATCACCGCGTTTAAAATTACCGTTAGATGCTTCAATTCCCACTGGCAAAATACTAATCGCATCATGCTTACTCAATGCCTTGACTAGTCCCCAATTGGCAGTAATTTGTGCTTGCGCTTGTCCCTGAGTAAAAGCCAGAAATTTTTTACGCGCGGTTTGTTTATGTTCGGGAATAACTTTGCTTCCGATTTTATCAGAGCCTAAAACTAAGCGAGTAATTACATTTGGTTCAGCAATATTGGCAATATGAGTCATAACACCTACGCTTGCCATTTTTCGTGCAGTATTTAATTTACTACTCATGCCACCACGACCCAGTGTAGTTTTACCAGCTAATTCGGGTAAACTATCATTAAGATGAATCTCTTCTAGTAGTTTTGCATCCACCTCAAGCGGATTTTTGTCATATACGCCGCTAATGCTGGTTAGTAACAAGAGTTTATCTGCACCGATTTGGGCTGCAATGATTCCAGATAATTCATCGTTGTCGGTAAACATTAATTCTTCTACTGCAACACTATCATTTTCATTGATGATGGTGATTACATTACTTTGTGAAAGTGCTTTTTGTAATAAGCGTAATATATTGGTATAACTGCGTTTAGTCTGGAAATCATATTTGGTTAAGAGTAGTTGTGCTGCTAAATATTGCTGTTGTTCACAGATTTTAGTATAGATTGCCATTAATTGCGGCTGCCCAAGGCTTGCCAGAAGTTGTTTGTCAGCGACGGTGTTACCATATTCACGCGCGACTATTTTACGTGAAATTCCTCGCCCCAATGCTACTGCACCGGAACTTACTAAAATAACCTGATGTCCAGCTTGTTGTAATTCAATTATTTGAGCAATAATATTTGTCATTACTCCTTCAAGTGCTTCACCTTCTGGGGATAGTATTGCTTGAGAACCAACTTTAATTACGACTTTCACTTACCTTTATCCTTTTAGTTTGAAAAAAATGGTGGCAAATTATAGCATATTCTTCATTTATTAGTTAACCCATAAATAAATTCAACAATTAGTGGTAATACCCCCTAAAAAAAGTACTATTGATAAGTATAGAGATTTACAATATATCGACTAATACCAAAAAGGGTATCAAAAATGAAGAACTCAAAGTTTATCGAATCACAAAAGTGTGCCGTAGCAATGGCAAAGCCGCGCAACACTCTATAAATGGCATTCTAAATATGGCAGTATGGATGCCTCAATGCGATCTAAAGTAAAACAGCTTGACGCAGAGAATAATAAATCAATCAATAACTTGGTTAGTATCACTATCAATGATCCGTGATTTAATGTAACCACTTAGATCATGGGGTAACCAATTGAATTTATTGAATAAATTTAACACAAAAACCAAGCATCCAGTATAGATAATTAGATCACAACAATATGCTAACCATCAAAAGGGGCTGAGTGATTACGATTTAATAACACTATATAAGTAACAATCTTTAAAGTTTTATTATATTTGCAAAGTAAAGCGCCATTTAATTTTGCCAAGCTTTTGTTTATTTAAGCAAAAATTAACATGGTGTCAAATAAGTACCATAGTTTCTATTAATTTTCTACTGTTTCAGTTGTTATATAGGTACTTACTTCTTGGCAATATTTACATCGTTCGTATATTTTGTATTCATACTTTGTAGCAGGAACAACAACTTCTTTTGTTCTTATTGTTTCCCCTTTTTTATTTTTCTCGCGAACTTCTTTCACGATATGGCTATCATATTGATTAAGTCGTTCTTTTTTTATAACAGTCAAAGCTGACCATTTTCCACAAAAATGACACCTGTTTTTAAAAGATCTAAATAATAGGAAAATAATAATTCCGAATATTATTGCGATATAAGTAAACCAAGATTTTGACGAATCATTATTATTAGATGTTGTTGCAGAAGTGTTTTCAGTAAATGTTTTTGAATCTATAGTTTTGTTTGAGTCAACAGAACCTTGAGTTTGCTGTTGAACTCCAAGCTGCAGATAATTTATTCGTTCTTCAAATTTTTTAAATATACAATCTTTATCACCACAAGAATTTAAATCTTCCAATACCCATTGTTTTTCTTCACGTTTAAAAGAATACTTATCTTCAGCTATTTTTAATTTTTTAATATAAAGTGAATTTAAAATGAGATCTTTCTCAGCCAATGCTTCATCCGTGCAGATAGAGGTTTCAACAAAATTAGATGCTTTACTACAATCAAAACTTGTTTTATAAATTTGGGAATTTGGTTGCTGTGTATTGGTCGTATCAGGTTCAGATGAAGAAGTCAGAGATTCTGCAAATAAGAAAGTACTCATAACCAAAAAAGTGGCAAATATAAGAAAACTACTTTTTTTCATGCGATTTACTAATCCTCTAGATAAAATTTGAAAACGTTTAAATATTGCCATAATACCTAGCTACATTAAATGAGGTGTATTTTTGCTGAAATAGAAAATTTTACAGGTTAAATTTTCATTATTCCTGTAGCTGTCAATATTGTAGCTGATTATTCAGTTATTCTTGAATCAAATTTCTAGTTTTTCTCTATTTTTATCTAAATTTAGTGTATAGCCTTTGGTTATAACAATGATAAAAGTATTCGAAACAACGAATGTATAGCTAAACCATCATAAAAGTGCTACAACGATCTTCTGTAGAAAATATATCGTTTTCAATTCATAAATAAAGTTAAAGCAAGAGGCTAATCTAAGTATTCAGAAATTATCTGAAAAATACGACATAAGCACAAGAACCTGGATATAGTTAACACAACTTGAAATTACCTATTCTTAATGCAAGCATCGTGATCAATGTGCAGGTAATTATAATGGATAAATTCGGGATGGTTTTTCCCACCAATATATTCCTGTAGTTTGCTGGAGTTATAACGAGCAACGCCAATCAAAATTTTATCTCCTGCCGGATTCAAAATTTTAATTAAATCCCCGCGCTTAAAATTACCCTTAAATGCTACCATTCCCACTGGCAAAATGCTAATTGCATCATGCTTACTTTAAAAGTTTCTGGGGAAGTACTAGCTAATATATAGTATGAGTATCAAGAGCTATTGTTTGCTTGGGAAGCATCTCATTAGGGATTAAACGGTTATAGCCTAGCTGTACCAATTTGGCATATAAGGCTTGGCGGTTATATACCTGAAATTTGGGAAATAGTTGATCGGTAAAGACACAATCTATCGTACCTTTGCGGAGCTTTTTACCTTCCATTTGATAAATAACTTCTACCATTTCAGTGCTATTTAGATTAGCTAAAAAAAGGAAAACTATCTGTTTTTCGCGTTTGCTTAAATGGGGTAACTCTTGATTCTGTTGTTGCTCAAGGTTTAAGCTTTGATAGGTGTTGAGAATTTGTTGCGCTGGATTAAGCGTGGCAAAATCAAATGCTTGACATAAAATACCAATAACCTGATTACTGCTACTATCAATAATTGGTGATTTAATAAAAGTCAATGGCTTAAGTTTGCCTTTGATTTTGTCAATATGCATAAATGGAAGTGCTTTTCGTGTTGCAATAATTTGTTGATCTTCGCAAATTCGCAAGGCACTATTTGCATCATTGATAAACATATCATGCTTGCCTACAATATCCTCTACAGAAGATCCTAGAAGTTCTGCGAAATTCGGTGAACAATATAAATAACGGGATTCAAGGTTTTTTACACCAATGATCTGAGTTGGCAGCATGCTAGCTAATCCTACAATTTTTTCTATAAGTGACTCTAACATTCAAATAACCCCTGGCAAAAACACGGTATGAAAACAAAGCTGGTTTTAATATAATCACGACATCAATTATTCGAGGTGTTATAAATGATTTATCTAATTCTTTTTTTGGCATTTAATGCAATTGCCCCTATTATAATCTATTTCTGGGGGCAAAATATTAATCACGATATTTTAATTTTTATTTCTGCGATTACGGCAGTGATTAGCTTTCATTTACTAAATTTAGGGCAAAATAAAAATACTTATCGCCGTGTCTTAAGTGATAGCTCAATCTGGTTGGGCTTGGCTAAAGTAATAGTAACGACAACATTTATGTGGATTGCAGGTTTTATAATTCCTATAGTTTTTACGCCCTTTATTTTTGTTTTTAGTTATCTGGGCTGGCCAAGTTTCTTTGGGGCAGTTGTTATGACAAAAATCACCAAAAATCCCTTGTACTTTGTTCAGGCATTGATGATTGCGACTACTTTTGTATTATTTTACTTGATAACTTTTAGCGGTTATTCCGTAGCTAAAACTATTAGTGGAGTTTTAATCACCATGTTGACTGGGTTATCACTATATTTCTATCTTAGAGCCTCCAAAGCTCTTAATTTTAAAGGCATAAATTCCCGCCAGATTCTTGCCATGCGCTACTGGTTGTTATTGTTGATGCCGCTGATTTTGATAGCATACAAACATGAGTTTAATTTGATTACTCCGAGTATTGTGGGGAAAGGTATTGTGATTGGAATGATTACGCTGGTTTTACCGCTCTATTTTGGTCAGTTATGTATTGAGAAATTTGGCTCTGAGAAATTTTCATTAGCAATGGGCTTTACTCCGATATTAACATTCTTAATGCAGTTTTTTATGTTAAAAGCAGAATTGATCGAGGTGTTTATTGCATTGATGCTTGCTCTTGCAATAGCATTGCCAATGATTTTTACTCATTTCACTGCATCGCGGAGAAGTATTGTGCTGCAAAATTGAGTGTATAAAACATCAGGTAATTATTATTACTCTAGATATGAGTGGTGAAATTAGGACGGATTATGTTAAACTTTATATTGGCGATTTGATAGAGATGAAGTTTTAAGGGTTTAAAAATAAATGTTAGATAAAAATAATTTAGTGATTAGAAGAGCAGAAACGGCCGAGGATTTTCGGAAGATATTTGAGCTTCAAAATCAGAATTTGCTCGTCTCGCTGAGTGGGAATGATTTAAAAGATGGTTTTTTGTCTGGAGAATTTACTTTAGATAAGCTTAGAGCAATGAATGATAGTATTTGCATTATGACTTGTTTTTCTGGTGCAGATTTGTGTGGCTATCATATAGCAAGTACACTTGAATTTAACCAAGCGTCACCCTTATTAATGCAGATGATGCAGCAATTTGACAAAATTATTTACAAAGGTAAAAAACTTGCTGAATATGATTGTTTTATTGCTGGTCCTACCTGTATCGCCAAAGAGTATCGAGGATTAGGCATTTATCCGCAATTGATTTCGTCGTTATTTGATTTTCTAAAAGATACACAAAACTCATCCAGATTAAGAATCTCTTTTGCTTCAGAATCAAATCCAAGGTCATTAAACGCGCAGAAAAAGGTTGGTTGTGAAATAATTGGTGCGTTTATATTTAATTCCAGTAAATTTATGATTCTTTGCCTTGATTTAGAGGATCTTTAACCGATAAATAAAAAGCCCTGCTAAATTAAGCAGGGCATAGTACATATCATTGTAATTTTTAAAGCTGTTACTCAGCTGCTTCGATACTAACGATGCGACGGTTTAATTTTCCACCAACGGAGAATTTCACTACGCCATCTTCTTTAGCAAACAAAGTGTGATCTTTACCCATGCCAACGTTTACACCAGCGTGGAATTGAGTACCACGTTGACGAACGATGATGCTACCAGCAGATACCAATGCACCGCCGTAAGCTTTAACACCTAGCATTTTAGGATTTGAATCGCGTCCATTTCTTGAACTACCACCGGCTTTTTTCGTTGCCATATTCGCTGCTCCTCTTAGTTATTGATTGTATCGATCTGAAGTTCAGTATAATACTGACGATGACCCATACGACGTTGATAATGTTTACGACGTTGCATTTTGAAAATGCGTACTTTTTTATGACGACCTTGTGCAATTACAGTTGCTTCAACTGTTGCACCAGCAACGACAGGACTACCAATAACTACATTCTCACCGTTAGCAACCATTAATACTTCTGATAAAGTAACTTTGCTTCCGAGTTCTGCAGCGATCAGTTCTACTTTTAATTTCTCGCCAACGACAACTTTATGTTGTTTGCCGCCAGTTTTTATTACCGCATACATCAATATAAACTCCTAAAGTTTAATTAAATTTTTTTAATTCAAATTGTGCCAAATGCACAAATGAGGGGCATATTGTAACACAATTTATATCACAAAGTGTGCCTTTATTTGGGTGTTGGTGTGATTTTAGCTTGTTTTATCTATGCGGTGGCTTAACTTTAATGCTATAATCATGCGCTTATTAGATTAAATTGGTCGCGATTTAGTCTATGCTCAATCAGATTCATCATCCTCGGTCGTTGCCAAGCTCCTTACTTACTAGTAGTAAGCTTCGTTGCTTGTCGCCTATCAGTATCTCGAATCAGTTTGAGTCTAATAGTATTTTATTAAATAATATAAGGATAATAACTATGTCAATTAAATTAATCGCTGAAGCTCGTGACGTTAAAGAGCAAGGTAGAAGTGCGAGCCGCCGCCTGCGTCATGCTGGTAAAGTGCCAGCTATTGTTTACGGAGCAGGTAGCGAAGCTGTTGCTGTTACACTAGATCACAATACAATTTTCCACGCATTGAAAAAAGAAGTTTTTCATACGTCAATCTTGGATTTAGAGTTAAACGGTAAAACTGAGCAGGTTGTTCTACGTGATTTCCATTTCCACGCATTCCGTCCGGAAGTGTTGCATTTGGATTTACAACGCGTTTCTGCTACAGAAGAAATTCACATGAGTATTCCATTACACTTCTTAAATGAAGACACTTGTCCTGCGGTTAAAACTCAAGGTGCTCACATTACTCACGTGGCAACTGAAGTTGAAGTTCGCGCATTAGCTAGCAATTTACCGCAATTCATTGAGGTTGATTTGACTAAATTAAGTGCTGGTCAATCAATTCATTTATCTGATTTAGCTTTGCCTTCAGGCGTTAAATTAGAAAAATTATTACGCGGTGATGATGCTGTTGTGCTAATCGCTGGTGGTATCGCGGAAGTTGCAGATGCTGAGATCGTATCTCCTGCAGATGTTCCCGCTGCTAAAGGTTCTGCAGCTGAGTAATCTCAAGCAGCATGACTAATGAGAGCCTAGGTTTTAAAAGACCTGGGCTTTTTTATAGGTGAAAAAAATGATTAGACTTATCGTTGGCTTGGGAAACCCAGGGCGTGAGTATGTTGATACCAGACATAATGCTGGGTTTTGGTGTGTAGACGCTTGGGCTCGTAAGCTAGGTGTAGGATTCAGATTGGAGAGTAAATATTTTGCTGAGCTTGCAAAGATTAAAATTGGACAACAAGATTTGTTTTTTCTCAAACCACAAACTTATATGAATCTATCGGGTAAATCAGTGCACACCTTAGCTAATTTTTATAAAATTCAAGCTGAAGAAATTTTGGTGGTACATGATGAGCTTGATTTTAAACCGGGCACAACAAAACTGAAGCAAGGTGGGGGCAATGGTGGACACAATGGTCTTAAAGATATTGATCGGGTAATTGGTAAAAACTATTGGCGCTTACGTATCGGTATTGGTCATCCGGGAGATGCCAGCAAAGTTGCGGGCTATGTTTTAAATAATCCGACACTCGATGATAAAATAGAGATTGAACGTAATATTGATAAGGTGCTTGGTGTCAGTGAAGCTTTAATCAGCGGTGATTTTGCCAATGCGCAAAAAATCCTTCATACTAAATAAGGTTTAATTATGGCAGAAGAATTAATTATCTCAACAGGTGATAAAGAACAACGTTATCAGGAATTATTGCCACAAATTCAAGGTTTACTAAGCGGTGAAGATGACGTAATTGCGAATATGGCAAATATGGTTGCGGCGTTAAAGATGACGTTTAACTGGCTGTGGGTTGGTTTTTATCTTGTGCGCGGTGAACAGCTGGTGTTAGGTCCATTTCAGGGACCGATTGCCTGTACGCGGATTAATAAAGGCAAAGGTGTTTGTGGTAGTGCATGGCAAAGTGGTGAAATTCAGTTAGTTCCCGATGTGGATCAATTTCCGGGACATATTGCCTGTAGTTCATTATCCAAATCTGAAATTGTCTTGCCTCTGTATGATGCTGCCGGCAAAGTGTTTGCAGTATTGGATGTTGATAGTGAAACGCTAAATCAATTTGATGAAATTGATGCCAAATATTTATTACAAATAATAAAATTAATTAGCTGAGTGAGTTGTGAGCGAGAAAAGTAGATATAAATTTCTCTTATTTATCATTGTAACCAGTACAATCGGGCAAATTGCAGCAGAGATATACATTCCTTCGCTGCCGTATATTAGTCATGATTTTTCAATTAGCAATAGCCTTACGCAATTATCTATCGCGGTATTTTTATTCGGTATGGCAGTACCCGGAATATTTTTTGGTTATATATCTGACTATTTTGGTCGGCGTAAAATTTTGATTCTTTCAACCAGCATCAGTTCAGTTGGCACTTTAATGTGTGTGGTAGCGCCTAACATTTATGTTTTAATCATCGGCCGCTTGATTCAGGGACTTGGCTTTAGTGGTGTTGGCAGTTTAAGCCGCGCTATTTTGCGTGATCGGATGAGTGGTGTTGAATTAGCTAAGTTTGCATCCAATTTGGCAGTAATTACAGTATTAGTGATAGACATATCTCCTTTTTTTGGTGGGTTTCTCCAGCAGTATTTTGGTTGGCGTCCTATTTTTGGAATATTGCTTTGCTATAATTTATTTGCTATCTATATTAGTTATCAGTTTAAAGATGATAGTAATACTAAATTAAATGAGCAATTGAATCTGGGAAGGATTTTACATTCAGCATATGCCGTGATAAAGGATAAAACATTTTTTAAATACAATATGTTTTCCGCGTTAACTTATGCTGTACTAATGTCATATCTGGCGGTCGCGAGCTTCTTGTTTGAAAATAAAATTGGCATCTCACCAACTGAATTTGGTACTACTACACTATGTTTATCTTTTGTTTATATGCTTGGTACTTTTACCAATGGTAGGTTACTGCAGCGCTTTCATATGGATCAATTAATTCGTAACGGTGTAGTTTTAATGTGGGTCACAGCTATTTACTGCTTGTTAATTGCGACGCTTATTCCTCTAACTTATTGGAGTCTCGTTATTTTAGTGGTATTAATTTACTTATCTAGTAGTGCATTATTTGCAAATAGCAGTGCCCAAGCATTTTCATCGGTTGGTAAAAGTGTTGGAGTTGCTTCGGCATTATATAGTTCAGTTCAAGTTTTTGTAGCTGCAGTTTTCTCGGCGTTAATCAGCTTATTTCATGTAAATTCAACCTTGCCATTGGCTGGCTTTATGTTAGTTATTTGTATTCTTATGACAGGTTTATTTGCGATTAAAGTAGTTAAGTAGGTAAACCAAAATGAGCGCTTTATTTCTAATTTCACAGATAGTCTTTTTAGTATCTAAAGTTTAGTACCATCTTGGTCTATAAACGAGAAGTATATAGCCAATCTATAAAGGAATGATCACTTTTATTATCAATAATGTCTGATAATTCAATCTTTTATCTTTATTACTCCGTATATGGTATGCCAAATGAACTTGATACGGCACATCAAAATTCAGCTAAAACTAAACTTGACTCAGTTAAGTGTTGCTGAAAATCTCAACTTATGGTTGAGCTAATAAATCTTGTGGCAACAGTTTTGGAGCGGCATTATCCAGTCTTTTTGATCTGATGTACGCTAGTTAAATCATTATTTTTCAATTATAATTTAAATATTTCAAGATATTATCCTAAACGGATAGGAATTATAAATGCATAGCATGTTAAAATAAATTAGCTAAAAAATAATGAGGTAAATTATGCAAGGAAAAAATATTAATAACCTGTACCTATTACTATTAAGTAGTGCTCTGGTAGCCTGTAGCAGTGGAAGTAGTAATAGCGGTGGAAGTAATAATACAACACAACCAGGTAGTGTGACATCATTGGTATTCATCCAACCATATGAGCTGGCAAGCTTTCAGAATACATCAGGCAATGGTTATATAATAGTCAGTAATACTGATGAAAGTAAAGATGTTAAGAATATAAGCTACAGTCTCAATTCAGTAATAGGCGGAGCTTCAAAATTAAGCATAGATAGAAATAGTGCCGAAAGGTGTGCAGTAATAGAATCACTGGGTAGTTGTGTATTAAAATTAAATCTGGAATCAGGAGCATTTGGCGGCAGCTTTGTGCTAGGAGCCAGCAATAACGATGGATTGTTAAGTCGGATAAAACAGAGTTTATCAACAACTCCTGAGGTGCATGCAAAAGCTCCAGTAGGAATCAATACGGTATCAACAACAACGACAAGCGGAATTAATGGAATTCAGTTAAGCTATTATCCAGTAGTAAGTAATAATACAGTAGAAGTAGTAATTGTAGGAACCGTATTATCGAATAATGCGGGAACGTATAATAGCGCAGTATTATTGGATGCGAATAATAAGCCATTGGAACTGCAGAAAGTGATAAGTGGTAATCTTGGAGCAGGATTAACAAATCTGAAGCAGGGCGATAGCTTTAGTATAAGTATTCTGGCACCGTTGGAAAATAAACCATTATCATTTAAACTCCAGATGTCAGAAGTGGCTGCGAATGGGATAGTAAGTAATACAGTAACATCGACGATATTAAACAGCTTAAGCACGGTAAGTAATCAGGCGCTACTATATAATTATCCATCCGCAATAGGGCTAAATTCTGCAAATGCGAATCAGACAGTAGCGGTGGTGAATATAGGAAGCGTGCCTGCAACAGATTATATAGTAAGTAGCAGTAATCCAGCCGTAGCAACAGTGACAGAACTGCCCTTATCTTCGCTGGCAGGGAAAAATAATGCTGGAGGGTTAAAAATAGATATACCTACTGGAAGTACAACCAGCTATACGGTCTCCTTGACGAATCCATCATCACCACAAAACATATTATTTAGCATAAATCAGAGTTACAATAATGGTAAGGCAGAAGTAGCAACCAGCACAAGTGCGAGTAGTTCAGATAGCCCATGGCCAAATCCTATGCCGACACCAACTCCAACGCCCACGCCTGGTCCTGCACCAAGCCCTACGCCGACACCTACATGGTCACAGGTTGGTGAAAGTGTTCAATCAGCAAGCTATTTTACTTCAATTATTCAGGATGGCGCTGGTAATATTTATGCAGGAGGGTATACTCCAGATATGACTGGAGGCGCTTGGAAATGGAATGGGAGTACTTGGTCGCAACTTGGTGGAAATGTTACTTCTGCAACATCATTTGGTTCTATTATTAGGAATAGCCAGTCAGGTTATATTTATGCTGGCGGAAGAACAGTAAATAGTAATGGCGGCTTATGGGAGTGGAATGGTAGCAGTTGGTCTCAGCTTGGTGGGGATATTACTTCGGCATACCAACTTACCTCAATTATTCAGGATGGTACAGGAAACATATATGGTGGTATGCAAGCATCGCCAAGCGGACCACAAAGCGCAGGTGTTTGGAAGTGGGATGGAAGCAGCTGGTCTGAGCTCGGTGGAGGAAATGTTGAATCAGCGCTTGTTTTTACCTCAATAATCCGAGATAATCTAAATAATATTTATGCAGCGGGATCATCTGTAACTGGTGGCGGCGGTGTCTGGAAGTGGGACGGAACTAGCTGGTCACAACTAGGTGCTAATATCAGCGCGGTAAATACGTTCAGATCTATTATCAGAGATGCTTCTGGTAACCTCTATGCAGCGGGAACTTCATCTGGAGTTTTTAATACCCGTGGATGTGTCTGGGAATGGAATGGGACTAGCTGGTCACAACTAGGTACTAATGTTAGCACTGTATCAAGTTTTGGTTCAATTGTGCAGGATTCAAGCGGGAATATTTATGCTGGAGGACAAACAACTGGAACAAGTTCTGGTGCTGTATGGATGTGGAATGGAAGCAGCTGGTCGCAGCTGGGTAGTAATGTTACTTCAGCAAGTGCATTTGTTTCAATTTTGCAGAATGGGGCTGGTGATATTTATGCTGGTGGTGCAACGACTGGAACTTCTTATGGTGGAGTGTGGTTGTATTAGATAGAATCTAGGAGTTGACAGCGGATATGATGATTTTTAAACCGGGAACGTTTTAATAGTTATGACTTATTTAATGGCAATAAATCTGGGCTTGACTTTTCACTGACTTTGTAAATAATATTTGTGAAATCAGAGCGATTGGAAAAAGAGTTTTAGGTACTATTTAACTTAAGAAATATAGAACTTACGCATTGACAGCCCATATAATGTTATGATTGATATTACGAAACGC
>CAYIZV010000030.1:0-30471 GCA_964367915.1 uncultured Neisseria sp. | reverse complement strand
TGTAAATAAATTTACCAGTTGCCAATTCTCCAATTAACGTATAGTTAGTAACTTCGGCTACAGGATAATTATTTGAATTGCCGGTCTGATATACTCCACCATCATCAAGTGACGCTGAAAATAACTCTTTTAACTCCGGTACTCCAATCTTATTTATTGTAGTAAGATAAGACTCAATGTGATGATATCTCACACTTGCATAACTGGGAGTGTCTCTGGTACGATCAACACAATCATTCATGGTTAATTTTGCCTGCTCAAAATTGGTTCGGTATAAATTAGTAAAGAAATTAGCTTCAGGTTGCTGACCTTTCAAAATTACTGGTTTCGTTTTTACTGCATGCTCAATTGTAAATGAATCATTAACATCAACAATAGCATTAAAATTAGAGACAAAAGCTGGATGATTGTTAATGTATCGTATAAAATCTGCTGAATTTTTAGCTTCCAGCATAGCATAAAAAGCAGTATTTAATCCAACATAACCAGAAAAATTAAAGCCTGATACTGAACGTCTACCATCATTGTATTCAGAAAATAAACCTTTGTCATTTATCCAAGTAAAACCAGGAATAAATCCAAGAAATCCAAAACTAGCTACACTATTATCATTACCAGAAGGCTTGTAAATTACAAGACTATAATATGGATCAAGTTTAGTAACTGCAGTTGAAAGATCCAAGTTTCTAGCGATTAACATTGAGCCAGTTTTGGATAAGTTACCCCAAACCGACAGAAAAGAACAATGACCAGCACCATCAGCATCAACTAATTTATCGCCATTAAATCCACTATACAGCGTAATTAACATCGGCAACATCTCAATAGACAATAGTTGTTGGTAAGATAAGCCAGATGTTTTAACCATCCCCTGTAAAAGTTCACGCTCTCTGTTATCAATTTTAAACTGATAATATAATCTAAGAACATAGGAAAGTAAAGAGCGAACACTCATACCGTAAAAATACTCCGGTACTATTTTCTGATAGATTTCATGTAATTGGTTGTGGGCAAGTGCCCCATATTGTTTTCCCATCTCACAATAAGAACCACACAAATTTAAAATAGTTAGGGTATCATGTTGCTCAAATTGCCCAATATTAATTGCAGATGTCTGATAGCTGGTTAATTGTTGGCAGGGCACATAATTAGCTTTTCGATTATAAATATAGAATTTAAAAACTAGAACAACTCCAGCTAAAAATACAGCTATAAATATAATTAAATCTAAAAGTATTATCATGATTTGCTTTCAATATTATTTCAGTTAGCTAATTCGTTATAAACCTCACCTGTCTATTCTAGCATAATTTTTTTAACTACTACCATTAATAATAGCCAGTTTGATATATCTTGGAACTCATAAAATGAAAACTTAATTAGTTTGTAATGATATAATTCTCTCAAGAAAATATTTTTAACCGATGTAGTCAGAAACGAGAAATAGGATGAGTATGGAATCAATTGAAACGATATCTTTTATTGGGTTAATAGTCTTGATGTTACTATTTTTGGAAATTGGAAGATTAATCAGTGCAAATGCAGTTCGCACGGGGGTAAAAACAGACTCTTCGGGATCAGGTCCCGTGGAAACTATTGTTTTTGGATTACTTGGTCTTCTGATTGCGTTTACTTTTACTGGTGCAGAATCGCGTCTTGAATACAGACGGGAATTAATTACCAACGCAGCGAATTCCATAAGTACCGCCTATGCTCGAGTTGACTTATTAAGTACAAGTAGCCAGCCAAAAATGCGTAATATGCTCAAAGAATATACACTTATACGCGCCGAGATTTATCAAGGACAAGAAAGTCTTTCAACAGAGAATAGACTGTCACAAGCCAGTGATCAATTGCAAAAACAAATTTGGGAACTAGCTGTCACAGATTGTGCTAAATTAAATTCCAGAACCTGTGATATGCTTGTACTTCCCGCATTGGGAGAGGTTTTTAGCGTTGCAACATTACGACAGGCAGCATTACTAAATCATCCTCCAATAGAAGTTTACATTATGCTAGTAATAATTAGTTTATTTGGCGCACTATTAGTTGGATATACCCTACCAGTCTCAAAAAAACGCAATGTTTTATATATGATTACCTATGCTTTTACTATTTCGGTACTGATTACCCTAATTATTGATATGGAATTTCCAAGAACAGGACTAATTCGTGTTGATTCTGCAGATAAAATAATTTTAGATTTAGGCAATAGTATGTAACCATAAACTCTCTAACCAAAATTAATATGCAATTAAATGCTGGTAAAATTGTTTCCTGTATATTTTCTAAACAATATATTTCAAGGTAATTAAATATGTCTTTACAAATTACTCTTTCTAAAACCCAAAGTCATGAGCTTGATTTTGTCATCAATGCTGAGCGCCACCCCGATAACTCCAATTATGTTTACCAATGGTCACATGCAGAGCATCTACAAGCTCTGAGCAACCCAGATCAGGCGCATTATGTTATTAAGCTTGCGGACACCAACGAGATGGTTGGTTATGTAATTTTGGATGAGGTACAAAATAGTAGTCACTCGATTAATCTACGCAGATTGGTCGTTACCAAAAAAGGCTTTGGGATCGGAGCAAAAGCATTAAAAGCAATTCAACAAATTGCATTTACTCAATTAAATGCCCACCGCTTATGGCTGGATGTCTTTACCGACAATCAGATGGCTTATCAACTTTACAAAAAAGTTGGTTTTATTGAAGAAGGTAAGCTCCGTGAGTCATATTTACGTAATGGTGCTTATGCTTCACAATATATCATGTCTGTTTTGAAATCGGAATATATTTAATGCAATTATCACTTCTACAAGGATTTGGAGTTAATCAGAATCATGGTAACAAAGCACTGGTAATAACAAAACATCAACTAAATGCTCAACAAAAACAAACTTTTGCCAAAGAACAAAATTTACCAGTTTGTGTCTTCATTGATGATGATTCAGCAGACAATTTTACCGCTGATTTTTACTACCCGCATCGCCAAAGTCCGATGTGCTTACACGGTTCATTGGCCGCAGCTAAAGTATACTTTAAAACTTATCCAGCTACAGTAGCTCAAATAAAAACTGTTGCTGGCACACAAATCAGCGCCAGACAAATCACTGAAGAACAGATAAAACTTAGTGTAGTGCCAGAAATAGTTGAAAAGTCGTTACCTTCACTGCATGAAGTCAGTAAAATGTTAAATCTAGCGCCACATTTTATTCAAGATATTACAGTAGCGTCAGTTGGCAGCCCAAAACTATTAGTAAAACTCGTGACATTAGAAAAAGTTTTAGAATGTACGCCAGATTTAGTACAAATTACTTCATGGGGAAAAGAGCAAGGGATAAATGGTATCTACGCATATTATAAAGAAAATGCTAATATCACAGGCAGAAACTTTAATCATTTAGATCCAGCATTAGAAGATAGTGCAACTGGAGTTACGGCTGGTGCACTAACTTGTTACTATCAGCAAGACCTAATTGTAAATCAGGGTATTAATCTCAATAATCACTGCCAGATACTCACTGAATACTCAAAAGATTTAATTTACCTGATTGGTAACATTCATGTTCTATAGTTTTGCATAAACACATATCTAGTAGATAGTACCTTATTAACTAGTAAAAGAACTTACGCCACTAAAACTAGCTGTATTTATGTTACAATAAACGTAATAAAGATATTGAATTATAACAAACTGGTTACTTTTTAGGAACCTCAAAAATGACTACCCTATTTATTGGTCATGGTTCACCCATGAATGCCCTAGAAGTGAATTCTATTACAAAAAATTGGCAAAATTTAGGTAAGACTTTAGCTAAACCAAGAGCCATCTTAGCAATTTCTGCTCATTGGTATGTTCCATATTTAGCGATTAGTAATAACAAGATTAATCACACAATACATGATTTCTATGGTTTTCCACCACAATTGACTAATTTTGATTACCCAAGCAACGGATCGCCCGAATTTACTACTGAAATAATTCAAGCATTGGATGATTTCACAGATGGTGAAATAATTCGTGCAACTGATTGGGGTCTGGATCATGGTGTATGGAGTATTTTAACTCACATTTACCCTAATCCAGAAGTACCAATCGTACAGCTAAGTATCGATTCAACAAAACCACCACTTTGGCACTATCAATTAGGACAGAAACTACACAAACTATCGCAAAGTGGAGTATTGATTTTATGCAGCGGAAATATCGTACACAATTTAAGCCAGCTAAACTGGAAAAACCCAGATAGTGGAAGTGAATGGGCAATCAAAAGCGATTTGCAATTAACCGAATTAATTAGCGCACGAAAAATAGAAAAGCTCTGTGGTTATAACTCATTGGGTAATGATGTCAGATTAGCCATACCAACCCCAGAACACTTTCTACCTGTCTTATACGCATTAGGCGCAAGTGGAGATGAGCATATTGAGGTATTTAACCAAGTTTACTCATATGGATCATTATCAATGACCTCATTTATCACTGTTAATAAATAATGATCTTTCGCTAAAATCAGATCATAATTACTCAGGACAGCAACCAACTTCTTTACATTTCAGGTCATCAAACTCATATTGTAAAGTGACATGGTCAATTTTATGTTTAGTTAATAGCATACTTTGGCAATCTTTCAAGATTTGTGGCCAGCCCTCAGGGTTACATGCCACCACATGTGCGGATAAAGCAGCTTGATTGGCAGAGATATACCACACATGAAGATCATGCACCTCCAGCAGACCATCAATCGCCAGCAAATCTTTACCAACTTGCTCATAATTGACGCTATCCGGAACTCCAGCCATTAGAATTATGGCAGATTTTTTCATTAAATTAAAATTGGACACGATCAATAAAATAATTACAACCAAAGACAACAAAGGATCTACTATTGACCAATTGGTAAAATAAATAATCGCTCCAGCTATAATTGCTACCAAGGAACCAAATAAATCCCCCATAGCATGAATCATTGCAGCTTTAGTATTAAGCGAATGTGAATTTTTAGATAATACCCAAACTATTAGCCCATTAACTAAAAATCCCAAAGCAGCAACAACAAATAAGCTAGCGCCATGAACCTCAACTGGTTGCATAAAGCGCTGTACCACCTCAAACAGTAGCCATAAGGTTAATACAGTAGTAAACATGCAGTTAATCAAAGCCCCTAAAACCTCTGCTTTCCCATAACCAAAGGTTAGGTTAGTTGTAGCAGGGCGTTTACTGATAACATTGGCAAAATAAGCAATCATTAACCCGGCAGCATCAGTCATCATATGCACCGCATCTGATTGTAAAGCAATTGAATGAATCAAATATCCAGCAATTCCTTCAACCAATGAAAAGGAAAAAGTTGCAATCAGACACCAAAATAATATCCGCCCACTGGTTTCACGAATCATATCACCATGATTATGACTATGTTCCGCATGATCATGTTCATGCACACTATGATTGTGATTATGCGCGATATTATTATGGCTGTCATCACCGTGCACATGACTACCTGAATCATCGTGAGCTAAAAATTTGCTATGTTTTTCGTCTTGCTGATTCATATTCTCTAACCTTCTTTGGCATGATTAATCGTATATTTGGGAATCTCAACGATTAAATCTTCATCACCAGTTAAGGCTTGACAAGATAAACGCGAGAGCGAAGTGAGCCCCCATGCCATATCCAATAAATCCTCTTCGCGTTCATCCAATTCATTCAATGAATTAAATCCTTGACGAATAATCACGTGGCAAGTGGTACAAGCACGCGCCATTTCACAGGCATGTTCAATTTCGATTCCATGTTCCAATAAGCTTTTACATAAATTTTTACTGCTTTCAACTTGAAACTCTGCACCATTAGGACAAATTTCCTCATGAGGTAACACTTTAATAATAGGCATTTTTAATCTATTCCTTGACTATATAATTTCAGGAGCTGATTATACCACAATAAAAGCCTCCAATTTTAGTCAACTATTATTAATTATAATAACTCTCAATTGATCATAACCAAATTCAGCTGACTAGAATAAAAAGATTTTATAGCTCAAAGTGTTACTAAAATACACTCCTGATATTATCTATAAAAATTTACTGATTATGTATTTCTTTTTCAGTTATAATTCTCATGTTATTTGTACACAATTATCGCTTAATGATATAAACTTCATAGTAAAACAATCAAACAGGAGTAAAAATGAAAAAATTTCTTTTAACCTTGGCAGGAATTGCAATCATTCATGATGCTATAGCATGTACTGCAATCAATATTCAGGCTAAAGATGGTTCTGTCGTTGCTGGACGTACTATGGAATGGGCATATAACAATATGGAATGGACGATGCTGTTTTATCCGAAAAATTCAACCTATTATCTTTCAGCCCCAGATTCAAGCACTAACCCCAAAATCAAAATGAACAGTAAATATGTAGTCTTGGCGATTGGTTCACAATTAGCCGCAGATGCACTGGTTGAGGGACAAAATTCGGCTGGCTTAGCAGTCAGTGGCAATTTCCTGCCAGGATTCTCGCAGTACCAAACAGTAACTAAAGACGATAAGCACTATGTTTCTGTCGTAGAATTTATCCGTTTTATACTCAGTAATTACGGGTCAGTAACCGAAACAAAAGCCAATTTACCGCAATATAAAGTCTGGTTGCCAAATCTAACTGGTTCACCAGCGCAAGCAACAATGCATTTTATGATTACCGACAAAACTGGTAACGACATTGTAATTGAATTTGTTAATGGGCAAATGAAAATCTATGATAAAACACCGGGTGTTTTAACCAACTCACCAACTTATGACTGGCATTTAACCAACATCAGAAATTACATCAATCTAAGCAATGAAGCTGTCAGCCAACGCGCAACTGCAACCCTTGGTGATATTACCAATGTCAGTCAAGGTGGCGGGGGGATTGGTTTACCAGGAGATTATATGTCACCATCAAGATTTGTCCGGGCAGCTTTTTTAAAAAGTTACTCGGATAAGCCAGCAAATGAGCAGGAAGCTGTAACTTTAACTACACACATTTTAGATACCGTCGACATTCCAAAAGGTGCAGTTTCATCAAAAGGTGCTGATGGCAAAATATATTCTGATACCACTCAATGGGTAACAATCAAAGATTTGACCAACAATGTGTGGTATTTTAGCGATTACGATCACCGTGGAACTTTTGTAAAAATAGATATTACTAAATTGAATAACCAGTCTAAAGCTTTTGCCATGCCATTAGATAAAATTCAATATCCGGTAAATGATATTACAACTTCTTTAATGAAATAGAGGTAAGTACTCACATCCTATTGGTAAAAAATCAGGCATTTCCTGATTTTCAATTTACATTGCATTTTATTAAAAAGCATGTCACTTGGTGCGCCGCTTATCAGTTAAATAAAATCAATTTTGATTTTATTGATGCGGCGCACAAAATTTTTATAGTATTTGTCGTATTTATGCTATAATCAAAAATTCAAAAAATCATAGCCGCTTACTGTGCGTTGCTAGTCGACAAATTTATAAGGAGTACCACTTATGCCATCATTTGACGTAGTATCTGAAGTCAATAAAGTTGAGTTAACTAATGCCATCGATCAATCCAACAAAGAGATTGCTAACCGCTTTGATTTTAAGGGTTCTGATTGCAAAATTGAGCTTAAAGATTTGGATCTAACCATCTATGCTGACAATGATTTTCAGCTAGGTCAGGTAAAGGACATTTTAGTTGGTAAACTTACCAAACGAGGAGTTGATACACGTTCACTGAGCGAAGGTAAAATTGAAAAAGTTAGCGGTAACAAACTAAAAGAATTAATCAAAGTTAAAAATGGAATTGAACAGGAACAAGGCAAAAAAATTACCAAGCACATCAAAGATAGTAAATTGAAAGTTCAAGCTTCAATCCAAGGGGAAACTGTCCGGGTAACAGGTGCTAAACGTGATGATTTGCAAGAAGCTATTGCCCTGCTTAAAAAAGACATTACAGAATTACCATTACAATTTATTAATTTTCGCGACTAGATATAATGATAACGATCCAAAATTTAAGCAAAAGCTATAAACACAAGAAAGGTTCAATCAAGGTTATTGACGATATTAACCTTGATGTTGCTAAAGGCGAAGTATTCGGAATCATCGGTAAGTCCGGTGCCGGTAAGTCAACTCTGATTAAATGCTTAAATTTATTGGAACGTCCCGATAGTGGCAAAATCATTGTCGATGGGGTTGATCTAACAGCAATCTCAGCTAATGAACTGAGAATACAGCGTCAACAAATTGGAGTGATTTTTCAGCATTTCAATTTACTAAGTTCTAAAACAATTTTTGCAAATGTAGCTCTGCCACTTACATTACAAGGCAATCATAACAAAGCAGAAATTAAAGCAGCTGTTGATGAAATGCTGTCTTTAGTTGGTTTAAGCCAATTTGCCAATAAGTATCCAGCTAGTTTGTCAGGTGGGCAAAAGCAACGGGTCGGAATTGCACGCGCATTGATTACCAAGCCAAAGTTACTACTCAGCGATGAGGCTACTTCAGCTCTGGATCCACAAACGACTAACGATATTTTGGATCTTTTGCTGGAAATTAATCAACGCCTTGGTATCACGATAGTTTTGATTACCCATGAGTTGGAAGTTGTGCGTAAAATCTGTGATAAAGTTGCGGTAATTGACAAGGGTAAAATTATCGAGCAAGGTAATGCTTTCAATATTTTATTGCATCCAAAAGAGCCTTTAACACGCAAATTGATCATTGAAGAAGAATCTGATAAATACCTTGAGAAAGTGAAACATTTCTACCAGTTTGAAAAACACCCTCATAAACATATACTATTATTGTCATTTGTTGGTGAGGCAACCTACCAGCCAATTCTAAATACAATTAGCAATGAAACCAATGCTAAGTATAGTATCTTGCGCGGCGAGCTGGATCGAATTAAGCATATGCCTTTTGGGCAACTGCTAATTGAATTTGACGGCGACGAAGGCAGTTTGGAAAAAGCCTGTACCATCATGCGTTCAATGAAAGTTCATTTTGAGATCGTTCACTAACAATATTTATTTCTCATGGGTAGAAGAAAATGTCATTTGCAATTATTAATGATTTAACCACCAATGTCGACTGGAGTGAGATTAATCAGGCAACCTTGGATACATTGTTTATGCTCGGATTTGCAGTCTTATTCAGTACACTGATTGGTATCCCTGTTGGTCTGATTTTATTCCTAAGCGGTAAAGGACGTTTATTACAAAATAAATGGGTTTACAATATACTCTCGTTTATTATCAATGTACTACGTTCAGTTCCCTTTATCATTCTATTAATTGTTATGATTCCTACAACTACGATGTTAGTAGGAACCTCTCTGGGCGCTAAAGGAACAATTCCGCCATTGGTAGTCGGTGCGTTTCCATTCTTTGCCCGTTTGGTTGAAAATGCACTTAAAGAGATTGACGATGGAATCTTTCATATGGCAGAGTCATGCGGTGCAAGTACATGGCAAATTATCTGGCATATTTTACTACCAGAAATCATGCCAAGTCTGATTGCCAGTATTACTGTGACAGCGATTGCATTGGTTTCTTATACCGCAATGGCGGGAACAGTTGGTGGTGGTGGGTTAGGTGATCTGGCAATTCGCTACGGTTATCAGCGCTTTCAAACTGACGTCATGTTAATTACTGTGGTATTAATGGTGATTATGGTACAAGTCATTCAAGTAGTCGGAGATTTCTTAGTTCGCATCTTACGTAAATAATTTGATTTAAATATAAAAAAAGGAGAGTTAGGGTGAAAAAAATATTATTGGTTCTAGCCGGACTGGCTACAGGAGTTAGTTCATTTGCTGCTGAAACGATTACCGTAGGTGCATCACCAGTTCCACATGCTGAAATGTTAAAATTTGTGCAACCAGAGTTAGCTAAACAAGGCTATACACTAAAAGTAATTGAGTTTTCGGATTATATTACGCCAAATCTAGCTCTTTCACAAAAGCAAATTGATGCCAATTTCTTCCAACATCAACCATATTTAGATCAATATAATAAAGATCACAAAACTGATTTAGTGCCTTTGGTTAAAGTGCATCTGGAACCAATGGGTGTCTATGCAAATTCTGATAGTGAAGCTAAATTCATTAAATCTAAAAAAGCAACCGACGTAGCTCAGAAAAGCAAAATAGGTGTACCAAATGATCCGACCAACGAAGGACGTGCCCTTAATATTCTGCAAGCTAATGGTATCTTAAAAATCAAGGCGGGAGTTGCTTATCCAACTAAACGAGATATTGTTGGTAACCCATACAATGTTCAAATTGTGGAATTAGATCCAGCAATGCTACCACGATCATTAGCAGGAAAACAGCTTGATCTAGCTGTGATTAATTCAAACTATGCATTATCTGCTAATCTAAAACCAACGCGTGATGCAGTAATCTTGGAAAACAAGAATAGTCCATTTGCTAACATTATCGCAGTACGTCCAGATGAGTTAAATCAGCCTAAAATGAAAGCCTTGGCTAAAGCAATGACATCACCTGAAATGAAGAAATTTATTGAGCAGAAATATAACGGTGCAATTGTTCCTTCATTCTAAAAATGATAGCATTAATTACTGGAAAATTAGTTGAACTAAGCCCGCCACAAGTAGTCGTTCTTGCCGGCGGGGTTGGTTATGAACTTGACTTGCCAATCTCACATCTGGCACAATTACCTCCGCTAGGCAACGAAGTTACTTTATTTATCCATCAGGTAGTTCGTGAAGATGCACATTTACTCTTTGGTTTTGTTGACCGCGCCGAACGTAATTGCTTTCGTCAGTTAATAAAAATATCTGGAATCGGTCCACGCATTGCTTTAGCCCTGCTTTCTACAATGAACAGCCAACAGCTCTACGTCGCAATTGAAGAAGATGATGCCAATACTCTGTGTCTGACTCCAGGTGTAGGTAAGAAAATGGCAGAACGCATGCTACTGGAACTTAAAGGTAAATTAAGCAATACCTCAGGGGTATTAACTGCAACGGGTCTATTTGCAAATAGCACGCAAAATCAAGATACAAATATTCGTAAAGATATTGCTAATGCCTTAGAGAGCCTTGGTTATAATAACAAAGAGATCACTCAAGTTATTAAACAGTTACCAGAACTTAATGACCTCAGTCAGGGAATTAAAGAGTCATTGAAATTGCTTAGTAAACATTAATACTTAACTGCTCACCCTATGCAGTAATAGCGTCGTCACAAGGCTCCTCATGTACTTCACATGTACACTACGTCGCCTTGTTCCTAACTCTTACAGCATATTGTGGCAGTTATGGGTGAGTATTTACTCAAACATAGTCCTCGTAGTTAAATGGATATAACGGCCCCCTCCTAAGGGGCAGTTACAGGTTCGATTCCTGTCGGGGGCACCACTTAGGACTGGTTTTATCATGTTAACCATTCAGAATTCTGTCGATTTAACACAACTCAACACTCTCCGTCTTAATTCGGTTGCTAATCACTATATTCAGCTAACATCTTTAGAACAGCTTGACGAAATCGCTTCAATTCTCACTGATTACCCACGCTATTTCGTATTAGGAGGTGGGAGCAATCTAATTCTTCCAGAGAATTATGATGGTCTAGTAATTCATAATCAGTTAAAAGGTATAAAATTTGATAACAATAATTCGGAACATAAATCAGTAACAGCAGCAGCTGGTGAAGTTTGGGATGATTTTGTCGCTAATTGCCTCGATAATCAAGCTTATGGTTTGGAGAATTTAAGCCTGATTCCGGGAACAGTTGGTGCATCACCAGTACAAAATATCGGTGCTTATGGTGTTGAAGTTAAAGATTTTATTGATTATGTCACTGTTTATGATTTTGACCTCCGTCAATTAACTCAACTAAGCAATGCCGAGTGCCAATTTAGCTACCGTAACAGTTACCTCAAAAATAAACCACAATATTTGGTAGTTAGTGTTACGTTCAAACTCCCGACAACTGCGCAACTAATGATTAACTATGGTGATATTGCCAAACAAATGGCAAAAATTGATACTCCAACTGCCAGCGATTTACGGCAATGTATCATTGCTACACGACGTAGTAAGTTACCTGATCCTGCCGAGATTGGCAATGCGGGAAGCTTCTTTCACAACCCAATTATTAGTACTATACAAGCCCAAGAATTAAAGCAGCATTTCCCTGATTTACCGACCTACCCCACTGCTGATACTAAACTTATGAAAGTCTCAGCGGGATGGTTGATTGATAATCTCGGATTAAAAGGAACTCGCAACGGTAATATAGGCGTTTACCCAAAACAAGCTTTAGTTTTAGTAAATTATGCAAGCGCAAACAAAGATGAGTTGTTGGCTTTTGCCAAAGAGATTCAAACCAAAATTTATGCACACTATAAAATTCAGCTAAATATTGAACCAATTATACTATGAATTTTACACTTGATAAAAACCGGGTAATTCGAGCGCTGCGTTTAATTCTAGCGCTCGCAGCAGGAATACTTACGGCTTATTTAATTAAAATTCCGATGTCTGGCTGGGTGACGGTTACCACAACCGTTGTTTTATTTGATCAAGAAACTGTTGGTGGAGCAATCAATCGTAGTAAATTACGCTTTGTCGCAACTTTGTTTGGCTCCTTAATTTCGTTACTTTGCGTGCTATTTTTTCATGATAATTGGTTGGTAATATGGTGCGTCTTGAGTATATGTTGTTTCATTTATGCTTACATATTCATGGGCAGTAAAAAAAGCTATATCGGAGTCTTGGGCATCGCAACCATGGCGATTATAGTTTTTAGCAGCGATGGCACCAGTTTACAACATGCAATGTATCGAATCATGGACATTGTGATTGGCATTAGCTTTGCTCTGCTCTCGATGCTGGTATTTTTTCCTCAATACGCAATAAACAAATCTCACCAGCTAATTTTCAAAGCCTTAGAGGATATAACGGATCTGATTAAAAACATTCAAAATCAGAATAATATTGAACAAGTCAGACAGCATATCCTAACAGTTGAAACTAAATTTTTGAATGATGTGACTAATTTTAATAAAACTATTGATGAAGCTAAACACGAACTGGCGGCTAAAAAGAATCCACAATTAATCGAAAACTACAATAAATGTCTCTTGCAGATCAGACGACTTTATCGCTTACTTATCGTTATTTTTTACTATGAATTAGATAATGATAACTTGAATGATCCGTATCTCAATCAAATTTCATCTAAATTTCTACAAATAATTCAAAACACTACTGATAAAAGCCAAAGCTATTCATTAACAATAGATTACCTGGAGTTAAACGAATTAATTACTCAGATTGAAACGCCGACGCTTCGCAAAATTACCAATCATTTTGCAACCGAGCTCAAACAGCTTCACAATATTCTAGGGTTAATTTAAGCGCTGTTGTTTCCGCTTAAAAAACCAGCTCTGTACTCATAAACAATAAAGAAGATGCCAGAAAATCATTCCAACGTACTAGGCGACAAGTGAAAATCATGTGATATTGCAGGCACTAAAAACTCCAAACATCACACTGGAAATAACACTAACTACAAAAAATAATTCCGCGCTAATCCATTTAACGATTTTACCTGCATCTTCTTTATCCTCAGAAGTTAGAATAATTTATCTGCCAAACCAATATAATTATGCGGCGTTAGTTGAGCTAATTTTGCTTTTTCTGCTTCAGGCAAATCTAAAGTCGCAACAAATTGTTTAATTCCCTCGGCATTAACTTTTTTACCACGTGTCAGATCTTTCAGCTTTTCATAGGCATTTTCTACACCACATTTACGCATAACTGTCTGAATCGGCTCAGCCAAAAGCTCCCAATTATTATCCAGATCAGCACTAATTACCGCTTGATTAATTTCTAATTTACCCAAACCTTTAGCCAATGAGCTCAAAGCTAAAACCATATAGCCAACACCAACACCAATATTACGCTGCACCGTTGAATCAGTCAAATCACGTTGCCAGCGCGAAAGTGGAAGTTTCTCTGCCAGATGTCCAAGCACGCTATTTGCCAGACCAAAATTTCCTTCAGCATTCTCAAAATCAATCGGATTAACTTTATGTGGCATAGTAGAACTGCCAACTTCGCCTGCTTTAACCTTCTGTTTGAAATAATTCAACGAAATGTAACCCCATAAGTCACGTGACAAATCAATCAAAATAATATTAATCCGGCGTAAATTATCATATAATTCAGCCTGATAATCATGCGGTTCAATCTGGGTTGTAAATGGATTAAACGTTAGACCTAATTTTTGTGTCACAAACTCTTCAGCGAGTTTATCCCATTTAATCTCAGGATAAGCAACTAAATGCGCATTATAATTACCCACTGCGCCATTTATTTTTGCTAAAAACTCCTGTTGAGCTAATTGTCTTAGTTGGCGTTGTAAGCGGTAGGCTACATTATAAAATTCTTTACCCATGGTTGATGGGGTTGCTGGTTGCCCGTGTGTACGGCACATCATCGCAACATCACGATATTCATTAGCTTGATTGCTCAATTTCTCTGTAATTGCAGCTACTTGCGGCAGCAAAACTTGCTCAGTTATTGCTTTTAGCATCAGCGCATAACTGGTATTATTAATATCTTCGGAAGTACAGGCAAAATGAATAAACTCACGATGCGCAAAAAGTAATTGATTATCCGCAATCTGTTCTTTTATATAGTATTCTACAGCTTTAACATCATGATTAGTCGTTGCTTCGATTTCTTTCACCCGCGCTGCGGCTTGGCTATCAAAATTTGCGACAATATCATCAAGCAGCTTAATATCCGCACTGCCCAATTTTGGCAAATTAAACTCTGCTTTACTAAATAAAAATTTAAACCACTCCACCTCAACCTGCACGCGAAATTTAATCAACCCAAACTCAGAAACAACTGCATTTAACGTACTAACTTTATCCCGATAACGACCATCCAAAGGACTAATTGCCAAAATACTATCCATGATTCACCTTTATTGCTATATTAGAACTGACACCACATAAAATATGAAGCATTATGCAACATATCATTTACCTTGCTAAGGTTAATTAACAGGCAAATAAATTAAGTGGGTATTATATACCAAAGCAAATTAAAATCCAGATAAATCAACAGTCTTCAATTTCAGCTAATGAAGACTGCTTTATTTTATTAGCATTTGCACAAGTATTTCAGACACAATCAAGAGCTACATATCCGCAACAAATGATATAATCTAGGTCAGTATTTTTTACTAGTTATACGTTTCATATTTTTTGCCAGTATAACCTCCAAAGTGTTAAACCAATACTTACAGTATTTGATTCTCGGATACGAAAGGTTGATAAAAAAAGACAACGCAATGTAGTCAGAACTACATAAGAAGTTTTTTGAAATCCGACAAAGTCCAAGATTCAAAAACGAAGAGTATGTTTAATCGGCAAGATTTTTCTCTTATTTGTACTAATTTATCACTAAATAAATTTTAGAGTATTCACAACTATGCAATTAAAATTATTAATAATGCTGTTAAGCTCGGCTTCATTAATTGTCGCCTGCTCACAACGATCAAAAGACAACAATAATGCGGGTGCCAGCACTACGCAAAACAAAATTGTAGTAGATCTTGGTTCAGATGCTGCCACTTTGGATCCGCAAATGTCTGAAGATTCTCAAAGTCATCGGGTAATGAATGATCTCTTTGAAGGATTAACCTCTTACGATCAAAGTAATAAAATAATTCCGGGATTGGCAGATAAATGGGAGATTAGCGAAAATGGTAAGACTTACACTTTCCACCTACGACCTAAGATTAAATTTTCTGATGGTACACCGATTACCGCTGCTGATGTAGTCTTTACTTATCAACGCCTTGCTGATCCAAAGGTTGCGTCGCCCTATAACATTTTGATTAACAACCTCACCAATGCAGATGATGTCATAAAAGGTAAAAAACCGCTTAGCGCATTGGGAATTAAGGCATTAGACAAAGATACTGTGCAAATCTCACTCAATCACCCAGATAATTCATTTTTAGCTATCGTCTCACTATGGAATTTAGGGGTGGTATCGCAGGCGAACATTAGTAAATCAACTAATTGGACAGACCCTAAAAACATGGTTACTTCCGGCGCATATAAACTTGATGAACGCGTAGTTAAAGGTTACATTTTGGAGAGTAAAAATCCATATTATTATGATGCCGCGAATGTAGCAATCGATCAAGTTAAATTTATGCCGATTGAAGATAGCAATTCATCGTTAAGTCAATATAAATCTGGTGATTTAGATATTACCTATTCACTACCTGTCGACCAATATAAAACTATCAAAACTACTTTGGGCGATCAGGAACATACTGTATCACTGGAGGGTATGTACTACTATGATTTTAATATGACTTCAGATAAATTCAAAAATAACCCGAAACTACGCCAAGCACTGTCAATGGCAGTTGATCGCCATTTGTTGGTTAAAGATATTTTAGGTCAGAATCAAATTCCGCTTTATTCCTATGCAACCGATACCATCGACGATGGTAAGTATGCCGGGCTAGACTATGAGTGGTCGCAATGGCCACGCGAGCAACAGCTGGCAACTGCCCGTGAATTATTCAAGCAATCTGGTTATAATGAACAACACCCACTGGAAATTAAAATTAGTTACAACACCAACGATATGCACAAAAAAGTGGCCTTGGCAATTGCATCCATGTGGCAGCAGGCTTTTGGCGATAAGAGCATAACTGTAGCAGCCAGCAATCAGGAATGGAAAACCTTTTTGCAAGCGCGTCATAAAGGTGATTATGATATTGCCCGCGATGCATGGATTGCCGATTATAATAGTATTGACAGTTATACTAATCTTTATCAGTGCAACAATCCACAAAATAATTCCCATTCGTGTACACCAGCATTTGATAAACTGTTACTTCAGGCACAAAATACACCTAATGCAGCGCAACGTGAAGATCTAACCAGAAAAGCACTTCAAACAGCGATGCAAGATTATGCAGTTATTCCATTATATCAGTATACCTATTTCCGCCTAATCAAACCTAATGTTGGTGGCTATACGCCTGAGACTAATCATCTTGATCATGTCATGAGTAAATGGTACAATTTCAATCAAAAAGGAATCAATTAATATGTTAAGTATCAAAAAATTGACTGCTTTACTGCTTATTGCCAGCATCAGCGGTCTGAGTGCCTGCTCCAAAGATAACGCAAGTTCCACTGCGAGTAAAGATAAAAATCTGATCACAGTGGATAACGGTGAAGATGCACCAACTATCGACCCAGTGATGGCACAAGATGCAACAAGTGCCAGAGTTTTGTATGATCTATTTGAAGGGCTAACCTCGTTTAATCAAAGTAATCACACCATCCCTGGCTTAGCTGAGAAATGGGATGTTTCAGCTGATGGTAAGATATATACATTCCACCTTCGCGATGGTCTCAAGTTCTCCGATGGCAGCCCAATTACCGCTGATGATGTGGTATTCTCATGGCAGCGTCTGGCAGATCCTAAAATTGCCTCACCATATATTAATTTAGCCGCCAATATTGTAAATGGTAGCGCAATTAGAGTTGGCAAACTACCATTGAATCAACTCGGAGTAAAAGCATTAGATGCTAAAACAGTACAAATCACCCTAATTCATCCTGATGCAGCTTTTTTACAAATTTGCGCGATGCCAAATACTGCCACCGTATCCAAAGCCAATGTCACCAAATATGGACAAACATGGGCTGATCCTAAGACTATGGTAACTTCTGGCGCTTATACTGTAGGTGAATGGGTAATTAAAGGACATATGTTACTCAATAAAAACCCTAACTACTATGATGCAAAAAATGTCAGCGTTAAACAAGTAAAAATTCTCCCGATTGTTGACTTTAATGCTTCTTTTAACCGTTATAAAACTGGTGAAATTGACATATCTTATAGTTTGCCAATTGATCAATACAAAAGCATTCGCCACGATTACCCAACTCAGGAACATACTGTTACGATGGAAGCTCTTTATTATTATGACCTCAATATGACGCTGCCAAAATTCCGAGATAATCTGAAACTACGCCAGGCTTTATCAATGGCAGTTGACCGTGATACCTTAGTGAAAGATGTGTTGGGGCAGGATCAGGTTCCGTCTTACAGCTACGTTACCTCAACTATTGAAAATGGTAAATTTGCCGATAATCGCTATGCATGGAGTAGCTGGAGCCGGGCTAATCAGATTAATGAAGCCAAAAAATTATTTAAGGAAGCTGGTTATGGATCTAGTCATCCATTAGAAATTAGTATTAGTTACAATACTATGGACTCACATAAAAAAATTGCGATGGCAATTGCATCCATGTGGCAACAAGTATTTGGGGCAGATAGCATCAAAACTACTGCTGCCAATCAGGAATGGAAAAGCTTTATCCAAGCACGCAATACAGCTAACTACGATGTAGCGCGAGATGGCTGGATTGCCGATTATGATAGCGTCGATGCCTATACTAATCTATTCTTATGTAAAGATCCTCTGAACAAATCTAAATATTGTGATCCTAGCTATGACCAGCTGATTCAGCAAGCTCAAAATACGCCAGATCCAGACAAGCGAGCTACGTTAATTAAACAAGCATTACAAATTGCGCAAGATGCTTATGTGATAATTCCTCTTTATCAGTACACCTACTACCGCTTGGTAAGCCCACGGGTTAGTGGTTATGAAATGGATAATAATCACTTTGATCACGTAATGAGTAAATGGTATAAATTAAACTAAGGAAAAGCTGTATGTTGAAATTTGCAATTAAACGGATTTTAGTATCCATTCCAACTTTATTGGCAATTATTACGCTAGTGTTTTTTCTGGTACATATCACCCCAGGGAATCCTTTTGACGGTGAGCGTGCACTTTCTCCTGAAGCACTTAAATCATTGATGGCGCAATATCGACTTGATTTGCCGATGTGGCAACAATATTTGATGTATCTTAATGATCTTATCCATGGAAGCTTTGGAATCTCGATGAAATACCTCGGGCAACCGATTAATCACTTGCTCTTTCCCGATAATATGGGTGGCTTCTGGGTAACACTACGCCTGAGTATCTATACCATGGTTATCGCGGTACCTTTTGGAATAATCTGTGGTGCGTATGCTGGTTTACATAAAAACTCATGGTTTGATAAATTAGTAGTATCGAGCAATATTTTCTTCACCGCAGTACCCACCATGGTAACTGGTCCTTTATGTGTGTTGGTGTTTGCCGTAACTTTACGCTTATTACCAGCAGGTGGCTGGGGCGATGGTGACATAGCTCATTTATTTTTACCGGTACTGGTACTGATCTTAGCTTATACACCAACAATAGCCTTTGTTACTCGTGGCAGTATTATTGATGTGCTAAATTCTAATTACATCCGTACAGCACGCGCTAAGGGATTGCCAACCAAAAAAATCTTGTTTAAACATGCAATCCGTCCAACCTTATTACCTGTGATTTCCTTGCTTGGACCAATGTTTGCCGGAATTTTAGTTGGTGCAGTAGTTACCGAACAAATTTTCACTTTACCTGGATTGGGTGTTCTTACGACCAATGCCGCAACTAATCGTGATTATAATATGATTATGGCGATCACTATTCTGGGAAGTATTTTGACGATAGTATTTAACATTATCGTTGATTTGTTATATATGGTGCTTGATCCTAAAATTAAACAATAAGAGGACTGCTAACACTATATCGCAATAACGTCGTCACAAGGCTCCTCATGTACGTTTCTCATGTACACTTCGTCGTCTTGTTCCGAGTCTCTTACTTCATAGTGTTAGCCGTTATTGATAAGTAATTTTAATAATCGTTACAAATAAGGAAATTGTTGCATGATTTTTAAAACAAAAAACTTGAATATAGACGCGCCAGCAACTAAAGGTTTCTGGCGGAGTGTTTTCAGCCGTTTATCGCGTAATAAACTCGCAGTGGCTAGCGGTTTGATAATCGTTATCTTGACTTTAATGTGCATTGTCGTACCAATGTTTAGTGGTGTCAGCTACGATAAGACCAACTGGGGTGAGATTATGCAAGCGCCAAGCATGGCACATTGGTTTGGTACTGATAGCTTAGGGCGCGATTTGTTCGTTCGTTCGTTCATTGGTGGGCGTATAACATTTGAAATTGCTTTTGCTGCGGCATTTGTTGTGCTTTTAGTCGGGATATTCTACGGTGCGATTGCGGGATACGTGGGCGGTAAAGTTGACACAGTTATGATGCGCGTTGTCGATGTACTATACGGCATCCCATTCTTGTTTTTCTGTATTTTGCTAATTACTCTCTTTGGTAACAGCATGGCATTATCATTTGTCGCTATTGCTGCGATTTCCTGGCTGGACATGTCCCGGATTGTACGTGGGCAAACCCTAAGCATCAAACATAAAGAATATGTTGAGGCAGCGATGGTTTCAGGTGTGAGTAATTTTAAGATTATCACCCGTCACGTAATCCCTAATTTACTTGGGGTAGTAATTGTCTACGCCGCGCTAACCGTACCGAATATGATTGTACTCTCCGCAGTATTAAGCTTTTTTGGTCTGGGAGTAACGGAACCGATGACTTCGTGGGGATTATTAATCTCGGATGGAGCTCAGAACATGCAAGCATGGTGGCTATTACTCTTCCCTGCTGGTCTTATGATTATAACTTTACTTTCTTTTGCATTCTTTGCCAATGGCTTACGTGATGCATTAGATCCACGCTAGGAGCCATAGATGAATAACAAAAAAACTCCTCTTTTAGAAGTTCGTGATTTAGTCGTTGAATTTAAAGTTCAGGATGGATTAGTTCGCGCAGTAAATGGTCTGTCGTTCAAAGTATACGATAGTGAAATTATCGGAATCGTCGGCGAATCTGGTTCGGGCAAAAGCCAAACTATGCTGGCATTAATGGGTTTACTTGCTGGTAACGGTAAGGTTAAAGGTTCAGTCAAATTTAACGGGCAAGAATTAGTTGGTATGCCAACGGGTAAGCTCAATAAGCTCCGTGGCGATCAAATTGCGATGATTTTTCAAGATCCCATGACATCTTTAAATCCATATCTCAAAATCAGCTCACAAATGACTGAAGTTTTGATGCTGCATAAAAATATGCCTTACAAACAAGCCTTGGATGAAGCAATCAAAATGCTGGATAAAGTTAAAATTCCTGATGCTAAAAATCGGATTCATCTCTATCCGCACGAGTTCTCTGGTGGGATGCGCCAACGGGTAATGATAGCGATGTCGCTATTGACAAAACCCAAGCTGCTTATTGCTGATGAACCAACTACCGCACTCGATGTGACAGTGCAGGCACAAATTTTGGAGCTACTGAAAGAGCTTAAACAAGAAATGAATATGTCGATTATTTTCATTACGCATGATATGGGTGTAGTGGCAAATATCTGCGACCGAGTGAATGTAATGTATGGTGGCTGGCTAATGGAAACTGCGACGATTGAACAAGTTTTTGCTACTCCTTATCATCCTTATACTAGCGCCTTACTGGAAACAATTCCAAGCATCGATCACGATGTGGACAAGCTCAAAACGATACCGGGAGAACCGCCTAATTTATTGCATTTACCAGAAGGTTGCCCGTTTAGCCCGCGTTGTAGCAAAGTTAGTGCTGCTTGTAGTGGACAGATTCCGCTACGGAAAATTGCACCGCGTCATGTTATGAAATGTACTGTGGAGGTAGCTCAATGAAAAAAATTCTCGAAGTAAAAAACCTCAAAGTTCATTTTGAACTTGGTGGTAGCATGTTCAAAGCCAAACGCGTAGTTCATGCAGTTGATGGCATTGATTTTGATGTTTTTGAAGGTGAAACTTTAGGTATCGTTGGTGAGTCTGGCTGCGGTAAATCTTCACTCGCGCGAGCACTGTGCGGGCTAAATAAAATCACCTCGGGTAGTGCACTCTTTGATGGTAAAATTGATTTGGCTAAAGCTTCATCCAAGGAATGGAACGAAGTTCACAAACAAATGCAGTTTATTTTCCAAGACCCCGTTGCCGCACTTGACCCCCGCATGACAGTTGCGGAAATTATCTCTGAGCCACTAGTAACTCTTTATCCTGATATGAAAAAAGATCAGGTTTTACAAAAAGTCCTAGCGACAATGAAACTAGTTGGTTTAACCCAAAATCAAGTAAATCGCTATCCTCAAGAATTCTCGGGCGGACAGTGCCAGCGGATTGGTATTGCACGAGCATTGATTCTTGAACCCAAAATATTAATTTGCGATGAGTCAGTAAGCGCGCTGGATGTGTCAATTAAAGCACAGATTATCAACTTGTTGCAGGAATTACAGCAACAACTCAAGCTAACAATTTTATTCATCTCGCATGATCTAGGCGTTGTTAAACATATTTGTAAGCGTATTTTGGTAATGTATCTGGGTAATATCATGGAGCTGGGTAATAAACAAACCATTTACAGTAACACACTACATCCGTATACCAAAGCTTTGCTGTCTGCAGTACCAGTTGCTAACCCGAACCTGGAAAAGACCAAGCAAATTCAGCTTCTTGAAGGCGATCTACCCTCGCCGGTTAATCCACCAAAAGGCTGCGTATTCAGCACTCGTTGCCCTCAAGCTGAGGAGCGATGCCGTACATCACGTCCGGAAAGTAGAATTGTGCAGGAGCATTTTGTAACTTGTTTTAAAGCGTGATTTAAACCAGCTACTTAAATAACGTTCCTAAGAAAGTAATATAATGGGTGTTTGCTGAATGAAAGCGCAATTAAGATATTTAACGCTATCTAAACAAGGCTTATCCTCACAAAAGTTTGGAGGAGGTTTATTGGGAGCCTTCAAAGCGATTGAAAGCCTTGGTTATGTGCAGATTGATACCTTATCTGTAGTTGAGCGAGCACACCATCATGTACTGTGGAATAGAATAGCTGATTATGATCCAACATATCTCAACCAGCTAGTTAAAGAGCAACTCATCTTTGAATATTGGTATCATGCAGCAGCATATTTGCCAATGCACGACTATCGCTACGCACTACCGCGGATGATGTCCATCCGCAATGGTGAAAACCGTTACTATACAAATATCGACAAACGCCTGACAAATGAAATTTTAGCTCGATTTAAGGGAGAAGGATCATTACGCGTACGCGATATTGGTAAAAGTAGCAAGAGTAAGGGCGGTTGGTGGAATCTGGGACAAGAACGCAGGGCTCTTGACAAATTGTTCATGCAGGGCGATCTTATGATCTGTGAGCGTAACGGTATGGAAAAAGTCTATGATCTTACTGAGCGTTGTTTACCACAAAATATCAACCTAAGTATGCCAACATTAAGAGAGTATGCGATATATTTGCTTGAGACAACACTCAGGGCGCACGGTGTTTTCACATTAAAACAGCTATTGCACCTTAGGACAGAAAAACCCTTGCAGAATATGATGCGTGAAGTTCTCGGTGAGTACGTTAGTGCTGGTGTGGTGAGTGTAATCTCAAATATAGATGAAGCAGCGACAGTTTATGTAGATACTAAAGCACTTGAGCTAGAAGAAAGCACAGTAAAAACTAATGCCCAGATAAAGATTCTGTCTCCATTTGATAATCTGGTAATTCACCGTGAGCGATTGAGCTTGCTATTTAATTTTGACTATCGGCTTGAATGTTACACGGCAGCGCCTAAGCGAGTGTTCGGCTACTTTTGTTTACCTGTTCTATATGGCGATAGCTTTATCGGTCGAGTTGATTGTAAGGCACATCGGGCAGAGCAACGATTTGAGGTAATAAAGTTTCATCTGGAAAATGATGAGATTGATCAAAAACTGCTTCTTCCATTATTACGCAATGAATTACAAAGGTTTGCTGATTTTAACAAGTGTCCCATTCTCGAAGGAATATAATATTTCCAAATGATTTCATGATACTTATGCATAAATCCTAAAAAAATTTTTGTAAAATCTTCGTTCATAGCCTCTAAACAGAGTAATTGTTTACAAAATTGAATCTGCTTGAGTAGAATAGTGGTATAAGTGCTAAAATAACGGGTTAAGGAGTACAACAACATGACCTTAAACCTTAACTCAGAACTAGCCATCTTAGAATGCAGTGGCAGCGATGCTGCAACTTATCTGCAGGGACAGCTTTCCAACGATATCCGAGAACTAAATAACAAGCCGTGGCAATTTTCCGCCCATCTCAATAATAAAGGGCGTACTCTCGCTACTTTCATCATTAGTCAATATCAAGAACATAGCTATTATTTAATCACTAGCAAAAGTGTAATTGACAAGATTTTACCGCGCCTTAAAATGTATATTTTACGTAGTAAAGTTACTCTAACAATCAGCACTAAATCAATTTATCTAAGTGATAAACAGATTGATAGCAGTCACAACCTGCAATTAAATGACGACAAATACCTGAATATCAGCGAGAACCTACAAGAGAGCACGACAGATAGTAATGCATGGCATAAATTTCTGGTTGAGAATGCCCTGCCAATGATTTATCTGGAGTCTATTGAGAAAATTATTCCCCAACAGATTAATTATGATTTAATCGGTGGAATTAATTTCAAAAAAGGCTGTTACACCGGACAGGAAATCGTTGCCCGTACCCATTATCTGGGTAAGGTAAAACGGCGCATGGCAAAATTTACTACCTCAATACAGCCTCAGATTGGACAAAGTGTAGTCAGTCCACTAATGGACAATCAGGATATTGGCACTATTATTGACTATTATCAGGATGAACAAAGCTACCATGGTTTAGTTTCACTACAGAATAACTGCTTGGATAGCGCATACTTAGATATTGACAATCAACAAAAACTTATTTGTACTACATTAATCGACGAATCAACAGGAGCATAACCGTGACACAAGTTCATACTATTACCCACCCCTTAGTTCAACATAAACTAACCATAATGCGTGATAAAAATACCGGAACTAAAGAGTTTCGTGAATTAACCCATGAGTTATCTCAGCTAATTGGCTATGAAGCGATGCGCAATATCAAAACTGAACTGGTTGAAATCGAAACACCATTGGTTAAAACTAAAGCTCCAGTACTGGCTGGACGTAAATTAGCATTAATTCCCATCCTCCGTGCTGGTCTGGCAATGGCTGACGCTATCGCGGATTTTGTGCCAAATGCTAAAATCGGACACATCGGAATGTACCGCGATCCAAACACCCATCTACCTGTAGAATATTATTGCAAATTACCCTGCGATATTGAAAACCGTGATGTTTTCCTGTTAGATCCGATGCTAGCAACTGGAGGTTCAGCAATTGCAGCGATTGATTTACTTAAACAACATGGTGCAAGCAATATTAAATTTGTCTGCATTCTCTCTGCTCCCGAAGGAATTGATAAAATTCGTCAGGCACATCCAGATGTTGAAATTTACACTGGTTCAATTGATGAAGGATTAAATGATCACGACTATATCGTTCCTGGGCTTGGTGATGCTGGTGATCGTATTTTTGGTACTAAATAAGCTATGGCTAAATTATTTTTTCGTTACTCGGCAATGGATGCGGGTAAAACTCTTGATTTATTAAAAGTTGCCTATAATTATGAAGATCGTGGGCAACATACTTTGGTAGTTACTTCTGCGATTGATCGTCGTGCCGGTGACAATAAAGTCAAATCACGTATAGGCTTTGATAAAGAAGCAATTTCAACTACTGTGAACGATAATTTATTTGAGTTGATTAAAGAGCAAAATGAGCAACAGAAAATTGCCTGTGTTCTCATTGATGAAATTCATTTTTTTAGCTCCGAGCAAATTATTCAGCTCTCGGATGTGGTTGACTACCTCAATATCCCGGTAATTTGCTATGGCTTGCGCAGTGATTACCGTGGTGAACCATTTCCTGCCGCTACTACTTTACTTGCAATCGCCGATACCTTGGAGGAAGTTAAAACAATTTGCCATTGCGGACGTAAGGCTAATTTTAATATGCTGGTTCGTGATGGTGTAGCAGTTAAGCAGGGTACGCCAGTAGTAGTTGATGATGAAAACCTCAAGAAGATTGATACTAAATATGTTTCAGTGTGCAGAAGACACTGGAAAGAGGGTATTTGGAAGTAGTAAATGTTCTCGTATTAAAAAAGCTGCAATACAAATTCATTAATAGAAAGAAGTAGCCGATGAAAAAATTGTTCGTTTTACTTACTGCTATATCTGGCATATGGATGGTAAATGCAAGTGCGAGCACCAACTCCCAATACCTAACCAAACCAACAGGCAATTTTAAGGTAAGCGTAGTACAACATTCGCTAGTCAATACAACTATCTGTCCTGACTATTTTTATCAAGAATCACATGCTTGGTTTTATAGTAATATAGCTAATTCTGGTCATTGTCACCAGCTTAATTTAGCCATTTATTACCCAACTAATAGCCGCTCAACTGACTATATAAGTTATTATCGCAACGACATCTCACAAATTAAACTCGATATTAAAAACCAGATCATTGAGTCAAATAATGTAGCTTATGCAAACAAATATATAAAACAAGAAAGTTTACTAAAAAGCTATGTACTGACGTCTGATAAAATAGTTAACCAAAAATTTCCATTAATAATTTTTTCTCCAGGGATGGGGGTTAACTCTAACTCGTATCAAAATTTTATTATTAATCTGGTAAGTCATGGCTACATTGTCGCTACAATTGACTCGGCTTATAATCAACAATTATTTGATGCTACGAATAACCAATTCTTAAATACTTCCCCAACATCATTTGAAAGCGGAATATCAACGATCTGGCAACCTAAATCTAACTTAGATCTTGCCACTTCAGACTTTAATTTTGTGCTTGCCGCGCTTGAAGTTAACTCAATCCACGACCCAGTTAGCAAACATATTGACTTCGATAAAATTGGCGGATTAGGGCATTCTCTTGGTGCTCGTGTAATTTACAATCAGGCAAGAAATCATAATACACAACTCAAGGCGGCCGTGGCTCTCGAAATAGGGCGGGATAAAACATTATTGCAAAATAAAACTGTTCCAATACCTTTTATGTTTATGAATGCCGCTAATCTGGCGACAAGCGATATGGCTTACTTCAATGCAAAATCAAACTTTGAATTAACCACCAATAATTTCTTGGTGAAAATGACACCAAATGAAAGCGATACAACGTACTCAGCGCATATGACATTCTCTGACTATTCAACTCTTCGCTACGCTCGTAAATTAAATGAATTATATAATCTGAGCTATAATCAAAAATTTAACGAATCAGATTTCAATCAATGGTATGGGACTGCTAATGGTTATAGCTTTACAGATAACGTTAATTCATATTTGGTCAGCTTTTTTGATTATTACCTCAAAAATAAACCAGTAAAAACTTTTACCGAGTGTCAACCTTTAGATAAGTCCTCATTGATTTATTGTGGAACTAATAATAACATTAATAAGACTACTTTAACTAAAAAATAGCTACCATAATTTCAGCTGTCTGGAATTTCCAGATAGCTGCCACACAAATTTTGCTATCAATCAGTTATTTAACGCCTGATAGATTAAAGTTGTAATCTTAGTATAATTACCCGTTGCTAAGTTATCATCCTCAAAGCGTCCATCGACAAATGGTGAATGACGTTTATTAGTTAGCAGGACTATTGCTAGATTATATTGGGGATCAATCACTGTCATAGTTCCAGTCCACCCAAGATGACCGATAGCCTGATCGCTTGCATAAGGACTAAACCATTTTAGCGCTCGTGAAGTTGGATCACCTGCCCGACGCCAACCCAAACCATAAGATGGATCAAATGAATTGGCTGAAGTAAACTGATCTTGCACTTGAGCATTCCAGAATTGATGCCCTGCATAGCTACCTTGATTGAGCATGATTTGGGCCAAAACCGCCATATCAACCAAAGTTGAAAATAATCCCGCATGCCCTGATACACCGTCTAATGAATAATAAGCTTTTTCATCGTGTACCTCACCCTGAATAGTCTGGGTTCTAATATTGGGAAACACCACCGTAGCACCACGGGTATTACCATTAATCTCCGTTGCTGCACAATCACTTGCCTTAAAGCCTTTGCGTAATGGATTAAAAACTGTATTACTTAACTCCAATGGTCGATAAAAAGCACTCTCAACATATTGGTCTAGGGCTTGCTGTGTGACACTCTCAACAATCATCCCCAGTAAGATAAAATCAACATCGCTATACAGCGGTGCACCACCCTGTGGACGTTGAAAAGGCAATTTAGTAAGTATTAATTGTTTAGTATATGTCGAGTCTTGAGAATAAAACTCAGCACCAATTGCAGCTGGATTAAAAAACTGTGGATCAGCCTCATAACCAGCATCATGATAGAGTAAATTTATTACCTTACGCTCATCACGGGATTGCCCGTTATTATCACAGCCCGTATATTCCGGTAAATACGTTTTAATTGGAGCATCAAGCTTGATTTTACCCTCAAAGACTAAGCGCATAATCGCATAATTAGTCGCATACATCTTGGAATTAGATGCCAAATCAAACAAAGTATTAAGCTCTAGTAAATTAAATTCAGGCAGCAAATTACCATTGTCATCATATTTGCGTTTATAACCGTAAACATCATGCTTAATTATATGATTATCTTTGATGATTATTAGCCCCGCGCCAGGAAAACCTGCTGTAATATCTGCATTGATTTGCTGATCTACTAGTTGTAATTTTTGCAAATCAAATCCATAATCTTCAGCTTTACTATTGGTTAGGATTGGGAAATCATTTTTAATCATCACGCACTCCCGATTAAAAAAGCCCGCAACTCAAATGAGCTGTGGGCTTTAACTTAAAATTCAATAATTACTATTTCTTAAGCTTAGTATGGTTATTCACATACCATTGCTGTGACATAGTCAAGATATTATTTACTAACCAATACACCACCAAACCAGCTGGGAAGAAGAAGAACATTACACTAAATGCCAGTGGCATAATGCGCATCATCTTAGCTTGTACCGGATCGGCTGCAGGAGGATTTAGGAAAGTTTGCAAGAACATCGTAATTGCCAATATCACTGGCAAAATATAATATGGATCTGGGCGACTTAGATCAGTAATCCATAAGAAATGAGCCTGACGTAATTCAACTGAACCCAATAATGCCCAATACAAGCCAATAAACACTGGAATCTGTAATAGCATTGGTAAACAACCACCAACTGGATTAACCTTTTCTTCGCGATACATTGCCATCATGGCTTGTTGTAATTTAGCTTTATCATCACCGTATTGCGCTTTTAGTTTTTCCATCTTAGGAGCTAAAGCTTTCATCCGCGCCATTGATTTATAGCTCGCATGAGTTAATGGATATAAAACTACTTTTACTGACAAAGTCAACAATACAATTGCCCAGCCCCAATTTTTCACAACCTCATAGATATGCACTAGCAACCAGAATAAAGGCGTTGAGAAAATATATACCCAACCATAATCTTTAGTCCGCTCTAGTTCAGGAGCTGCAGCAGCCATCGCATGATATTCTTGTGGTCCAACATACATTGGAACATCAATAGAATAGCTCGAATGTGCTTTAATCTGTGGCAAATCAGTCATAACCCCAGCAGAAGCTAAGTTACCAACTGGTTTGAAATCAAAACGGCATTGAACACCATTACTACATATCGCAGCATGATTAAATGGATTTAATAACCATAAACCAGTGAAATAATGCTCAGCAAAACCAGCCCAACCGTTGGTAGTATTTTGTGGGTACTCAACATTATTTTTAGCTAAAGCATCAAATTTAATGGTATTAAATTTAGCTTCTTCATTATAATAAACTGGACCTGTGAAAGTATGAACAAATTTAGTTTCACCAGCAGGTGCTTGTTCATCACGTAGGAAACGCCAATATGCAGTAACATTATTTAATGCTACTGCACTATTATTCATAATCTGATAACTAACATCAACTACATAGCTACCACGTTTGAAGGTAAAGGTTTTAACAACTACTACTCCACCGCTTTCAGCAGTACTGGTCAAACTAACTGCTAAACTATCTGCAGTTGAATTCATTGTGTAGCTATAATCTTGGGTTTTAAAAACTGTTTTATGCGTTGGTAATTGTAGATCACTATTTGGACTAATTAATCCAGTTTGCGCTACAAAAACTCGATTATTATCACTCATCAAGAATTGATAAGGCTTGCTGGTATCGTCATAGTCAGTATACTTTAATAAATCAATACTACGGATATCGCCACCAATAGTATTAATTTGTACCTTCATCAAGTCAGTAGTGACATTGATGATTTTATCACTGGCCAAGCTTGAACCATTTTCTGAGACTTGATTATTGGCAGCTGTTGGAGTACTACCATCAGCAGGAGAATTTGCTACTTGCGCTGTTGCAGTAGTCGGAGTCGGTGCCTTAGGAGCAAAGAACTTTTCCCAACCAAGCATTAGACCG
>CAYIZV010000029.1:0-31163 GCA_964367915.1 uncultured Neisseria sp. | reverse complement strand
GTAATTGCATTATTGGCTTGAAACCATTGCTGGTCAGTACCGGCCTGAGCTGAGATATTAAATGAAGATTTATCATTTACAGGCAGAGTTAGACTAGTATCACTATACAAAAGTGTTCCATAGTTATCAAATTGATAACCCCATAGCCGTAAGTTATAGTTATTGCTAAGACCACTATAGTTAGCACCAATTGCAACAGTTCCATTTGATGCAGCGTAACCATTATTATTGGCTATTCCATCGTTGGTGATGCTGTAATTGGTATTACCAGTAAAACCGGGAGCTGCGCCATATTGTGCAGCATTAAATGCCAAGGCAGTCAATAACCATCCACCACCAGGGTATATATTAACTAAAGCACCTTGATAGGTTGCAGGGACTGTTAATAGATTATTTTCATAATTACCATTAATCCATGGACTGTTATTTATACCAATATAGCCAATATCTGCTTGAACTGTATTTTTGTATTGATATTCGACAAATGCTTCGGATATCATGGCTTGGGAGTAGGTCGTATTATAAATCGAGTAATCTTTACTACCTTGTTGGATTGCAAGCCCATCTTCTTGCGCTGCAAATAAGGGATTCATCGTGCTAAATAATCCGCCAATGGAAAATCCTGCTGCTTGCCCAGTTTGTGCGAATATATTTGCACCATATGAATAAGGTTGTACAGAGCGATTATAAGGAGCTGGGTTATTGCCACTATTGGCTGTTCCTGCTGCGTTGACGGTTGTGCCTGCATATACGTTATAAGTGCCATCCTCAAACCATTTTTGCCAGAAATTTTGTTGTGCTACCTGACTTTCGTTGACAACTAAAGTTCCACCACCCGTGGTCGGGTAATTTTCAGAATTGTAAGGGTTTTGCAAATATGCACTTCGGTTTATAAAAGCTGCATTATTATTTGGAGGTGGTGCACTTGGAGTTGGCGATGGACTATTTGCCATAGTAGATTCACTACTATTATCAGCAAAAGCTAACAATGGTGCCGCAACACCTATAGAACATAAAACGAGTAATAATTTTTTCATGATCAACTTTCTCATTACCTAGTAATAGGTGATGTTCCTGAAATATAGGTTAGATTGAAAATTAAAGCGTAATATTTTTCTGGTTAGAAGCTCCATTTTATGAACTTTGACTGGATGTCTTAACATAGCTTTCGCTAGGATATAAGCTATAAATCATAACTTCACTATTTCCAGAGATAATTTTATCTTATAAAATTAAATTAAGAATAAAAAATAAGTTAATTTTTGCCAAAATCAAGTAAAATCAGGGGCTGCTGTAATTATGTGTCGCTTTAAGGACACATAATTTCGCAATTCTTTAATTTTTAAATGATAAGAAAAATGAATATGCAAAAATTTATAATACTCAGCAGTATTGTTCTGTCCTTATTGGGATGTAATAACAAAGATACTCATAAAACAGTTGAAGTAAATCCAGAAGTGCTGGGAATGTGGAGTGATGCCATGGGTTGTAGTTTGACCTTGCAGCTAGTAAATCATGAACTTATTTTAGTTGATTTTCATAATGCTCAAGGCGTATCTAGATCAACGATAAAGTTGAATACCCGAAAAGACAGTATCATGACTAGGCTAGTTGCAACTGACTCAACTAATAATTGGTCTGCCATTTTTTCAGAAGGATTGATTATGGTAGATAATAATTTGTGTAAGCAAGCGCTACATAAAGTCGATAGCAAATAAAAAAATGCCGTTTATAATTAACGGCATCCTATTCTTATTCTGCAGATATAATTCGCGTGCCATTATTTGCGCATAATGCTTTTAACCCAGCATGAGTAATTATACAGCGAGCGATTGTGTATGATGCCGCTGCTGGAGCTGCTACAGTTTCTGGCTCATCGGAAGAAACCACAGCGTTAACTGCCGCACGTGAACTCATGCTTGATAGATCCACCAATTTTTCTTTTTTAAGATAAACCATATTATAGACAAAAGTATCTTGATCAACTTCAAATTGTTTAGAGCTGATTTCAACGCGCTTTTCATCAGCATAAGTAGCAGAAATTGATTTTAAAATTGATAACTGAAGTTCGAAATTTAACATTATGAATTAGTCCTTGCATCTGTAAATAACAGATAAAAATTATTGCAAAATACTGAGTAAATCCTTGAGGTAGCAAGATTATACCAAACACCTGCTTATCTTGTCCAGCATTAAAATTTAGTTGCATTTGCTGCATTTGCTAAATGTGGTATAATAAATCCTAGTAAAAAGTTGAATAATTGTGAATCTTATGTAATTTCAGTTATTTCAACAATAAATCAATTTAATTGAGAGAGAAAATTTATGAAAAATTTGTTACTTGTTTTATCTGGTTTTGCATTTTGTGGAGTTGCTTCAGCAAGCTCTGCCGTTACTTTTCCTGTTGGTTGTGCAAATAACGTAAATATTACTGCTACATCAACATTACAAGATGTACAAAAGTGTACCATAGATAAGCAAAAAACCAGTAAGGGAATGTACGAGGTAAAATTTACTGATGCAAATAAACATAAATACACATGTTATTTTGCAAACAATACGCCAACTGAAGTTATTAACCATTGTGAATAATAATTTGCATCTATTGAATAAGATGTAAAAACCAGCCAATTGGCTGGTTTTTACATAGATAAAAAAAGAGGAGTTATTAAAAATGAGTTGGATTTATTTAGTTTTAGCAGGCTTTTGCGAAATTGGTTGGCCAATTGGTCTAAAATTAGCGAGCGGTAAATCGCCATATTTATGGACATTATTTGCAATCACTGCCATGGCGCTTAGTGGCTATTTATTGTATCTGGCACAACAGTCGATACCAATGGGGACGGCATATGCTATTTGGACAGGAATTGGTGCAGTAGGTGCTTTTATTGTTGGCATAATCTGGTTTAAAGACCCTGCAACTCTATTTAGAATTATTTCAGTCTCTTTAATAGTATTTGGCATCATTGGTCTCAAACTTTCTGCACATTAATAAACTATGATATTACGTATATTAAAAGATTAAATTTAAACGAATATGTTAGCAAAGCAACAAACAGTTGGTTATTAATTATTAATAAAATAACGACTTATTATAATTCTTCAATAAAAAGGAAAAAAGCATGAGTCAACTAGTCGATGCAGCAATTAGCCGCAAAGAATTAAAAGGTTCGAATTTTGAAATGACATATGGTGGCGCAACTAGCTTCATGCGTCGTAATTACACTAAAGATTTAACTGGCGTAGATGTTGCTATTAGTGGTATACCATTTGATCTGGCAGTTACTTATCGTAGTGGCGCACGTCTTGGACCGCGGGCGATTAGACAAGCTTCGGTACAATTAGCCGAATTATTACCATATCCTTGGGGCTTTGATCCATTTGAACAGCTTGCTGTGGTTGACTACGGTGACTGTTTTCTTGATCCACATAATCCGTTAAGCATTCGTGATGCAATTACTGATCATATCCGTAATATTGTCAAACAGAATGTTTTTCCTCTTACTTTCGGTGGAGATCATTATGTTACTTATCCAATTTTATTGGCAATGGCAGAAAAATATGGTAAAGGAATATCTATAATTCATTTTGATGCACATTGCGATACTTGGCCAGATGATGAGGAATATTCGCTGAATCATGGTACAATGTTTTATAAGGCGATTAAGAACGGTATTATTGATCCAGGTAAGTCAGCTCAAATCGGAATCCGAACATGGAATGATGATTTCATGGGAACTAATATTTTTGACGCGCAGTACGTACATGATAATGGTTGGCAAAAAGTAGTTGCGCAGATTAAAGAAATAGTTGGTGATAATCCAGTTTATTTAACCTTTGATATTGACAGTTTAGATCCTGCATTTGCGCCTGGTACTGGTACTCCAGTTCCAGGTGGGTTAAGTTCGGCACAAGCGTTAGCAATAGTTCGTAATTTGGATGGACTCAACTTGATCGGAGCAGACGTAGTTGAAGTATCTCCAAGTTATGATCATGCTGAAATAACCGCTTTGGCAGCTGCACATGTCGCTTGCGATGTAATTTGTTTATTGGCACAGCAAAAGTCACGTGGCTAATAATGTAATTAAGACAATTGGGGTAAGAGCAGTTGTCTTTATGATGATGACATCCTGTCTTGGAATGCGTTGGATTCCTGTGGCTGGAAGTATTGGTCCTGCTGCAATTATCTTATGGTTAATTGCGGCGTTGGCTTTTTTTGTCCCGCTGGCATTGATCGTAATAGAGCTCTCACTGAATTACCCTGAAAATGGTGGCATCTCTCTCTGGACGCGTAAAGGGCTTGGTAAACGAGCGGGGTTTTATGCTGCGTGGTTTTATTGGGTAAATAATGTTGTTTACTATCCGGGGGCGTTGACTTTTATTGCCGTTAATGTTGTTTATCTAATTGGTGATCACTCTTTAGCGGAAAACTCCCACGTTATTGTTCCTTTGGTAATCGCGTGCTTTTGGGCTGCTGTTTGGTTGAATATTTCAGGTATTCACTACGTTTCCAGACTAACTACGCTCTCTGGATTATTTAATTTTCGCTTAGGTCTGTTTTTTATTTTGGTCGGATGTTATTATGTAATCAGTTATGGACATAGCGCAACTAGTTTTACACCAGATCAGTTTATTCCACATCGAGATATGTTTCGTAGTCTTTCTGACATATCGGTTTTAATGTTTGCATTAGCCGGCGTTGAAATTATTCCAACTGTTGGTCGTGCAATTAAAAATCCTGAGAAAAATCTTGCCAAAGCCATTATTATTGGTGGAATTCTTTTAGTTAGTCTGTATATATTGGGAACAATTGCAATAAATTTTATTATGACTCCACATGAATTGACACAAACAACTGGTTTGGTCGCTTCATTTTATACTTTAACTGCTAAACTGCACTGGTCGGGCTGGGTAGTAAGCTTTTTGGTTGTGTCTTTGATTTTTGTTGAGTTTGGTGGACTTAATTTGTGGCTTATTGCATCAAGTATAACTTTTTTTGAAGGTACTGAAAAGGGGATACTTCCTGAGTGGTTACAGCGTATAAATAAAAATTATGTTCCAGCAAATGCATTGATATTTCAAGGGGTTATGGTTACATTTATCGTTATGGTAACCAAATTTATGCCCACTGTTAATGCTATGTATATGGTGTTAATTTTAATGGCAACAATTATTTATTTTATTCCATACCTATTTATGGTAATCGCATATCTTAAGTTAAGGCATAATAACGCGTTAATAAAAACAATTCTCTCCAATAAAATGGCGAAGTTAATGGCGTTTTTAACCTTTATATCCGTGTTAATGGCAATTGTGCTTACAATTATACCTAGTGCAGATATAGTTAAGCGTAGTGATATCGTACTTTATGAGCTGGAGCTCATTGGCGGTCCGCTATTATTTTATCTATCTGGAGTTGTTATATATTCCCGCAGAAAACTTACTTCTTTTATTAAAAGGTAATTGCTAATGGCTGTAATTAAAGAAACTAATTGGAACAATAAAAAATCTGCTGATTTTTATTGTGTTCACGGCTGGTCAAATAGTTATTTTGATATCAATAAAGCTGGTCAATTAACCGTTAGACGTGGTAAATATCTTAAAGATATACCTGTGGCATTAGTGGACATTATTGATGCTGCATGCAGCAAATATCAATTACAAACACCATTAGTTTTGCGATTTACTGATATTGTCAAAAATCGTGTTGAGCGAATTACCAATGCTTTTAATAAAGCACGTAAACAATTACATTATCCTGCAGAGTATACTTTGATTTATCCAATTAAAGTAAATCAAAATCGGGCTGTAGTTGAAAGTATTATTGATGCTAAAGCAAATAACGGGCTTGAAGCAGGAAGTAAAGCAGAGCTTCTAGCGGTATTATCATTAGTGAAAAATAATAAAACACCGATTGTTTGTAATGGTTACAAAGATCGCGACTATATCAAAATGGCTTTGATCGCACGTAAACTAGGGCGAAATATTACTATTGTTATTGAGAAAATGATTGAAGCTCAATATGTGATTGAGATAGCCAAAGAGTTAGATGTTGTACCTTTACTTGGTGTTCGTTGTCGCTTGGCTCTAACTTTAGCTGGTAAATGGTCACATTCTGGCGGTGAAAAATCTAAATTTGGTTTGAGCACTACTCAGATTTTAGAACTCATTAAATTGTTGCGTGCAAATGAATTATTAGACTGTTTACATCTGATTCATTGTCATCAAGGTTCTCAAATTGCTAATGTTAATGATATTCAACATTATATCAATGAGTTATCTCAAGTTTATGTTCAGCTTTGCAAGCTTGGCGTTAATCTTAAAGTTATTGATACTGGTGGTGGTCTTGCAGTTGATTACGAGGGGAGTCGTACCCGTAGTTTTAATTCGACTAACTATACCTTATCTGAATATGCAATGACACTTTTAGAAACAGTTAAAAAAATTGCTGAGAAAAATGACTTGCTTTTACCTCAGATTTACACCGAATCAGGGCGGGCAACTACGGCGCATCACGCTGTATTCGTGACTAATATTGTTGAAGTTGAAAGTGTAGTTGGTGAAGAAGTTCCCGATATCGGTAAAACCAATGATGAAGATTTGGTGGAACTGGATAATATGCTGGATTCGGTTGACAGCCTGCCAATTAATGAAATCTATACCTCAAGCGTTCTAGCTATTGAAAGTTTACATAACCGCTTTTCAGCAGGGGATTTATCTTTAGAAAAACGCGCAGTTGCAGAGCAGTTGTTTTCTCATATTAAATTAGAAATTATCAAGCGTCTCAATCCATTGCATCGTTCGCACCGTGATCTGTTTGATAGATTGGATGAAGATTTGGCTAAAAAAATTATTGCGAATTTTTCACTCTTTCAATCAATTCCAGATAGCTGGGCTATTTCACAGTTATTCCCGGTAATGCCATTATCTCAACTAAATGAAGAGCCAACAATGCGTTCAATTATTGAAGATATCACTTGTGATTCTGATGGTAAAATAAATAATTATATGGATTATCAGGGTAATGAACCGTCATTAAAACTACCAAAATATAATGCCAAAAGCCCATACCTATTAGGGATATTCTTAGTCGGTGCCTATCAAGAGATTATGGGTAATATGCATAATCTGTTTGGGCAAGTAACTACACTAGATATTTGTTTGGATGGCAAAGGTGGTTTTGAATTTGAAGCAGTTCATGATGGATTTACCAATAAAAAATCACTGGAGCATGTTGGTTATGATATTATTGAAATGTTAGATTTAGCCAAAAAATCATTGACCACACTAAAAATATCCAAAGCAGAACAACTGCATCTATTTAATCAGATTAAAGGCATATTTGAATCACATACTTATCTAGTATAAAAAGACCGGTCTATGACCGGTTTTTTTAGTTTTTAGTTCAGATTGAAGCTAGGAGTAGTGAAAAGTAAATTTTTAACAGGGTAATTATATTTTTTTGCAATATCAATTAATTTTTGAATATCTTGCTGATTGCTGCTTTCACTGCGCGATAATAACCAAAGATATTCATGATCAGGGCTGCCAACAACAGCATAGTGCTGATAATCGGTATAAATGACCCAGTAATCAGCTTTAGCAACAGGCACCCAGCTTGCCCATCCTGGCATGTAGCTTAATTTTAACTTTGCAGTGCTGCTTGATTCTGCTGTGAAATATGCTTGACCTTTATTTTGCGTAAATTGTCCATCTTCAAGACGACAGCGATTGATTAGATTAAGCTGCTTTTTATTCTCATCAAATTGATATGTAACTGTGGTTGGTGCTAAACAGTCACGCTCAATATGCATCGGAAAGCGGGCGATTTCATACCAAGTTCCCAGATAAGACTCTACCTGAAAATTATTAATTGCTTCAACCTGTTGAGTTTGTGTAACTTGTTCTGCCATAACTGCGCTACTAGCTGCAATCATGGATAGTAAAAGTAATTTTTTCATATTATTCCTAAAAGTTATATTTTCCACCAACACCAAAGACATTGATGTTTCCCCAATTATTACCTGTAAATGGCATCATTCCGTAGTCTTCAAAAGTTACTCCCCAGTGTTGGCTAAGTTTTAATTCAGCACCTAATGCCATATATAAACCTAAACCAACACCAGAACTATCACCATTCCAATCAGAGCTACTAAGTCCAGGCTGCATTGCTATTGATGAGGTTGAATAGGCAATACCAAGACCAGCTTTAGCGTAGACACTGAAAATATCACTAAATGGCAGTGAACCTTTAGCAGCAACATCAGCAAATGATTGTCCTTGGGTATAGTTTCCGCTGTATCCAACATCAGTGTAATTTGTTGAGATGGAATTAATCCAAGTTATACCGGCTTCTGATGCAAAATACTTATTATAGTTATATCCAACATTTAAAGTCAGTGCTGGAGCAGCTGTCCACCAATTTTGAATGTTAGCGTAACCAACATCAGCATTTATATATAGGTTAGCTTCTGCATAACTTAATCCAGTAGTAAAAATAGCCACTATGCTAAAAAGTCTTTTCATGGTTATGTGAATTTTATTATCCCTAATGGTATGTATCTTAAGGGAGTAATTTTACCAAGAAGGGTGCTGCTGAAGTTAAATATTTACCACTAACTAACAAAATAGTAAATTTACTATTATAACAATAATAGTGAATTTTGTCTGAATTTGAGATATTTCTGCTGTGAACATTATTCAACAAATAACTACGATTGAAATTGGATAAATTGTTGCATATTAGATTTGATATGTTATAATTATGACCGTAACTTGGCATAGTACTGATCCTTGTCGTTTAAGGTAAAGTAGATTATTATTGAGTGGTAAGCTCGTTAATAATCCGGTGAGAGTTTTGTAATTCTCGTGTGGTAGATACTATAAAAATCCGCCACATCGCAGAATATAATAAAGTTTCCTTTGAGGATATTTTATATTCTACTATAGCTTGAATTCTTTTGTCAAGCTCATTTCTTTATTTCTGCTTGGTTTAACTAAAATACTGTGACTACATGATAAACTTTTAAGTTTAAGGTTTAATCATGATTGCATCTATTCAAAAATCCTTTTCAATTACTAGTCAAGATCCTGACGTTGCTCAACTAATACTTTGGTTAAACGAACATATTCACTGCAGAAATACTTACGATTCATATCATGTTGTGATTTATAGGTTTTATCTATGGATGAAAACTAATAACTTAAATCTGAAAGTTCTTTCAAGAACTGATATTCTTGAATATATTGATTTTTTAATTGCTCCAGACCCTGACTGGTGCGGAGAACGACATCACTTCTCAAGCTCCTGTTGGCGACCATTTTATAAACCACTAACAATACCAAACGCCATTAGAAACTACAACATCATACGCCTTGCATTCAAATACCTACACAATAACAGTTACTTACTAAAATCACCAATAACCTGCAAATTACGTCTTAATTATCCTACACAGTCCACTAATTATAAGCTCTTATCAAAAAAACAGCTGTTACTAATTAATACACATGTTGAAAATATGCCACAAGAAACATTCCTTCAAAAATTTAGATATGAAACAATTAGATGGGTATTTGCCCTGCTCTATTATACTGGCTGCAGGCGCAGTGAAATTAGTAACGCAGTAATGTCTGATATCAAATATAGTCGAACTGGTTGGTGGCTTAACGTTGTTGGTAAAGGTGATAAACCTGGCCGAATTCCTGTTACTGATGCCTTATTCAGAGCGTTATTGAGGTATAGAAAATTCCTTGGGCTATCAGATTACCCTGGACAACATGATGTAAGAATTGCTTTAATTGTGCGTTCGATGTGCAATTATTCTAAAGTAAGTGATGAATTTATATATAGAACAGTAAAATTTGTCTGTAGTGGACTAGCTGCTGAATTAAAAGAGAGCGACCCTGTTAATTCAGCCATTTTTTCAAAGGTAACACCCCATTGGCTGAGGCATACATCAGCAACTCATCAAGTCGATGCGGGAATTGATCTGAGAGTCGTACAACAAAATTTAAGACATTCCTCCATATCAACTACAATGCGCTATCAGCACACCTCAAACGACCATCGCTTCGAAGAAACCAACAGAAAATTTAATACCAGGAACTAGTCTAGTTTTAACTTTTACTTTTTACTATAAATCTGTGGGTAACTTATCCAAAATTTTGGGCATTCCACAGATTTGTAGTAGGTATTTCCCATTAATTTAATGGTATAATATGCTGAAAATAAGGGTACATCCCAAAATAAATGGTAAAATACCTAAATAGAACAGATTCCAATGCTGCCCCATACAACACACTATTTCATACTCTACAAAGTACAACACCCTTTGGATGTTGATAACCACCCTAGCCTTGGTGGCAAGCACCAAGGAATAAAAGTTATGGCCAGGGCGGCCATAGTATATCCAACTTGCTGTTAATACCAGATTATCCGTTTACAGATAGAATAAATTACCTGCGGTGCATTAGTATAAGGGGTTCGACGAGCTCACCCCTTAGAAACCCCGTTAATTTAAGCTTTATCTATATGCCTTCAAATTCTAAGACTTGTATTCTCTAATGTTCTGGGTAATTAAGGCACGGTAAGAGCGTCATTTTTTCTAGACTAACCCGCGATAATAAAACTTTCTTATTGTTGATTTATGGTTTGCAGGTGTTTCCGTTTATGTTGGAGTAACGATAGGAGGTTTATATTCAATTATAAGTATTGATTTACTTATTTAAGTATTCTGGGTGGGTATAACATTAATTATATTGTGGATATATTAACAGGGTGGAGTTTACCCTGTCAATATACTAGTAGTAAGATACTGGAAATATGTTTGATAATTTCAAATATCTTTGGAAAGGAAAGTTATAAAATAGGCTCGCTTGGCGCGGAAGAGACATTACTTGGTTTTACTAATTTTTCAAATAACTGCTTACCCGCATCCGTTTGCGTAAAGGCGCTTAACATCCCGGCAATGTTGGTACCACCTTTAGGGGTAAACATCTCTGTGAGTTTATTCATTCCTCCTTGCACATCACCTGCATTGGCTATAATCTTTAAATCTGCTCCTTGCATGGATTTAGCCATTTCAATACCGACCTCTACAGTTGCTTTAATGCTTTCTATTTTTACTAGGTATTCTTGGTATCCTTGGTTTTCACCAATTTCTTTCGCCAATAAAATTTGAGCATTAACTGGAGCCTCGAGCATCGCTTGTTCAGCTTTTGCTTTAGCTTTGCCTTCTGTTTTTATACCTTCAGCATTAAATTTAGCGGCATTAAGCTCTGCCTCAGCTTGAATTACAATTTGCTGCTGTTGTTTGTTTGCTTCAACTATTGCAACTTCTTTATCAATTTCAGCTTGTTTTACTTTTTGAATTTTATTTACGTCCATTTGGTGCTCAGTAGTTAACTTACTTTGCACTAATATTTGCTGTTCAGAAATTTGCTTAGCAATTCCAACTTCGCGATCTTTTTCAGCTGTTCGAGTGCCTACTTGTTGTTCAGCATCCTGTCTTTGAATTTCAACGGTCCGTTGAGCTCCAATTTCTTTGAGTTGAGCTTCCTGCATATTAGTCGCTATTGCAACTCTTGACTCCATTTGGATTCTAGATTCCTCCTTAGACATAATATTGGCAATAACCGTGCTACCCTGCGCATCTTTAAGATCCATAAATTCAATGGACTTAACAGGTAATACTCCCCATTCTGCAATTTGTTCTTTCACTTCAGTTGTAAATTCAGATCCAAGCGATGCGCGAGCTTGCATCGTCTCCTCAAGTTTATTTGTTGCTAGAATTTTACGTACTGAGCCTTGGAGCACGGCTAGTAATTGCTGGTTTAATTCGGTAAATGAAGCAACTCGTTGTGCTACGGTTTCCGCATTATCTACTCTGAAAAAAGCTACTACATCAACAACAAACGGAAGCCTATTCTGGTCATACGCATTATAATCTTTTAACGTAACTTGGAATATTGACTCAGGAAATTCAGTAACGGTAACGCCTAAAAATGGTAACCATACTGGCCATAAATAGTAGGTATTACCATCCACTTTGCCTTTACCATACGAAATAGTTTTTTTGCGTGACTGAACAATATGCACCATATTTGTTGGGACTACACGCCTCAGCTTTAGAATTACAATAATTATAATTGCTACCACCGCAGCAATAATTAATCCACAAATATTAAGAAAATTAAAATGTTCCATAAGACTTCCTTTCAGTTAAAATACGATAAAATTTATAACAATACCTAGATTTGAAAACTATTCAACTATTTCTATGGTGATTTTTGGTGCATTTGGTAGTTTCTTTTTACTAACAATCTTAATTTCCGGACCATCCTTTGTGACTTTCTGCAGTTTGAGTTTTTCCTTTGGTGCTGCATTAAGAGTGTTTTTGGCAATTTCGCTAGTGCTTTGTTCTTTCGATATACTATTCTGAAGATTGGTAACATTGTTATTCCATCCCAAATATGTAATAAAATCAAATAAATTTTCAGGTGATTCTAATGCCACCTGAACCTTTGGAAATAATAGGCAACCTAACCTTTTTCTGAACTTTTTAGGCTTTTCTAATATTGATAATCTGATTTTTTTGTCAATCATTTCATGAAGTTCATATAGGGTTATTATTTCATCACGTTGTTGACTAACAAAGTTATAGCGTTGCTTGTTTAAGATAAACGACGACATATAGGCAGATGTGTCAGTTAAAAATGAAATTGCGGTCTTGAGGCATTTTTTGTTTACATCTGGATACAAACTAAAGATAAAGTCTTTGGTATTTTTACTCCAAGGCATACATTTTCTATCGACAAGCATTGGATATTCAGATTTAATTTTACGAGCTAGCGCCCCTGGTTGAATTTGATCTATTGTTATTTTATCCATAATATGCTGCTCCAAAAAATTATCGTATAAAAAACTCAACAAACGAAGAATTTACAGTTCGCTCCGTGGGAAATACAAAAACATGTGCGTAAAACTCTTTCTTTGACCAATCAAAGAAAATCGGACTAGGACAGTCTGCGCAATAGAACATCCCTGTTGACTCTTGAGAATATTGTGCTGCAGTCTGGTTTCGGTTGTGGATAAACTCGATTGCTGGTATCGTACATTTTAAATTGCTACAAGTTGCATACTTATCTTTAACAAAACCAGTATAAACTTCCATCGCAGCACTGTTCTTTTCCATATTGCTGTGTGAAAAATCCATGATTATGCATTTAACTCTTGGCGGGTAGATTTTCATTTGGGTGATTTCAACATAGTAGACTACAGCTGGGTAGACAACCCAGCAAATACCAGCAACCATATTCAAATAATACTTAATACTTGTATCTCGTTTAATCGTCCGATATATTATATGTATAAAAACCCAGACTATTACTACTGAGCAAAAAGTGAATACTACGTAGTGCCAAGTTGGAATATCATATGAAATATAGTCTTGTATTTGCGATTTCATACTATTTTTTAGCTCCAAAATTATCAATCACACATTTAAAGTTACCCTTGTTGATTTTTTCGCAAAGGATGACGAAATCTATCATACTTCCTAAGTTAACTATTTGACCAATTTACTAACATATTTACATAAAGCAGAGCATAATCATTAAATAACCAAAAGAAGATTAACCAACAAAAACTCAGCACCAAAATCCATACGCCCATCTCATGAATCGTTTCTTCCCAACATAAGTTCTTTTTCTTAAAAATTAGCTTATAAAAAGCGCGAATTTCTGTAATAAAAAATGATAAGACATAGCAGATACTAATTCCTAACCAAAATTTTTGCATTAAAAAGTGATACTGATCTTGACGTTTTTGCCACTCCAAAAATCCAACAGGATCTAGCGGTGCATTACTGCATCCCCAAAGCCCTAAACTAAAAAGCAATATTAATACTTTTTTCATATTACAAACTTCATCACTTAGTTATCAGAGTCACTTCTAAACTTATTCAATAAATCTGGCAGCAGTATTGTTCCCCAACTTCCTAACCAAATCGTAAATACTATTAATATTGCAAAGTTGGCTAGATACATAAACATAATCATAAGATTTTTTTGGAATAGTATAGATTGAAATAAAATCATTACTGTCAAAATAATTAGGTTAATAGATACATATATAAAGCCCACAAACAAAAACCAGCCACATTTTTTTAATTCAGATCGTGTTCCATTCTTTACATACCAGAAAAACCATGGACTCGCAAGATAATAAACAACAGCTATTAGCGAAGATACAGCAAGAAAAATTAAATACATAATAAGCCTTTTTAATATTATTTAGACTGATAAATGCAAGTATATTTAGCATATACACCTGCTTTAACAAGTTTAAAATCTTTATCAAATACTGCACTGTTTTCATTAACGTATTGTTTGCCAGCAGATTCACACTCTTTTAGATTTTTAAACCCACTGATGTTTGTTATTGCTGGGCTATTTCCAATCATAATTGTTAATATCAAAATGTACATCGCCACACCTTACAAAATAATTTCTATTGGATATAGGCTTCATTAAGAGTCATAACTTTATTTTTTGCTGTTCACAGCTAATCAATGCGCCACATAATAATGCAACTAAGACAATGTAGATTTTTACCTTAAAATTCCTTGTAAAAAATTGTGACTATTTTCCATTAGCCATGTTTTCAATTTGTTGCTGACGTGCTAGTTCATTATTTTTTTGAAGTAAAGCATCATCTTTATGTAAATAATACTCAACTAATTCATCTGAGTTTACAGAAAAGTTTAGTTTTTTTAATCTCAAATCTAAAGCGTCACAAGTAATCGGCTTTTGCACCAGGTTAATGTAAATTAAATAACTTCCCCCACACCATGCTCTATCAAATAGTTTACAGCCATTAATAAAGCCTTGAGGTGAAATATCTCCCATACACTTACCTTGATCTAAACTTGACTGTTTTACTAAATTAAGTGTAATAGGATCTTGTAGTGCTTTATTTGCTTGAGTATCATTAACACAACCACTTACCAACATTACTAACAATATCAAAAGGATTTTTTTCATATATCTTTACTCTTTCCAAAATCCTTCTCTATTAAATAAATAAGTAATCCGATAATTATAGAAACTGACATCCCTGAAATTGCTATGATATTTCCAATCTCTAAATGAAAATGAAAAAGGCAGATTGAGAGACCAAAAATTAATATAGGGACTCCCATCCAAGGACCCCAAACCGTTCCTAAAAATGCTAAAAACAGACCTAAAATCACATACCAAGTATCATAAAACCAACTCATTATAACTACCTCCAAAAACCTGATTCAAATATAATACTGACCTTTCTATTAGGTTCAACACTTAATATGGGCTGAGGCTTTTGAATGCTTTGACTACTAGTAGATTGTTTTAATAAAGCGCCTTGTGTTAATTCAATTTTGCTTTTTACTCCAGTTTTGGCGTCTTCTCCAACAACATAACCCATTACTGGTTTATCAAAAACCACTCCATTCGTAATGCAACTTAGCGTTGATAGATTGATCATGATACGTTCGGAACTGATGTTTGCACGTGCGAGACCAATCGCATGGCATCCATCTAAAGATTCATTTGAAATACCATTTGGCAATTCAGTTTTACCTTTAACTACCATTAAAACTGGTGCAGATTCCGATGCAGATAGTGAAGTGCCAGTTATTAAAACGGCTTGAGTAATGCTCATTGCAGGAATATATTTCTGCTCATTAATCGTTGAACATCCAGTTAAAATTAAGCATCCACAGAGCATGATGTTTTTTACTACAGAACATTTAAACATTTAATTTATCCTTATAGATTAGTTACTCTTAGGTTTTTTAACTACTGTTCGGTTTAATTTTAATACACCCATAAATTTAAACTCTATTTCGTCTGTGATTTCAATAGTTTCTAGAGAATCATTATCTGGAATAATTAGATCACTAACAAGCTTACCTACTTTTTGAATTGCTTTTGTAGGTTCTTTGTCTGCTTTTACTTGTTTTACAGCGTCTAGTACTGCGCTTTGAATTTCTCGAATTTTAATGAAGGCTTCTATTATTGCAATAGTTGTAGCAGAAGCTCTAGGTGTTTTTAAAATTGTAGCTAACATATATAAGCCGCGTTCTGTAAATGCTATAGGCAATTTTACTTTACCGCCTCTATTTGAAATCACAAATTGTGATTTCAAATGAGACCACTCGATTGACGTTAATTCTAACAAATACCCCATAGGAAATTTTTCTAAATTCCTGCTAACGGCTTGGTTTATTGCTCTGGTTTCAACTCCATATAGCTCAGCTACGTCACTATCAAGCATTACCTTATTCCCGCGAATTTCAATAATTTTTTGCTCTATTATGTCATTTTTTATAATATCCATTGTGCCCTCAAAACTGTAAATAATTTTTTAAAAAATTTAGTTTTCTAACTCTTTGTAAGTTTTATCTTATTCTGCTTAAAAATATGTTTCTCCAATCAGATTATCAAAAATAAATGTATCTGCGCCGCAACCAAATTAATTTTTATAGTTCAAATTAATTTGCTTCTTGCAAGCTCAGGATGTTTCATCTTTTTCAAAACTGTTGGCTTAATTTGTTCTGCGACAGTAATTTTTGGAATTTTTATTCCTTTAAACTCTGGGAGAAATTCTGGCATATCGTAAAATTTCCCAGCCATTGAGGATTTAAATTGTTTATCAGATTTCAAGCGAATATTAATTTCATTTGCCATAAACTTTCTTAGATCGTGGTAATCTTTTCTAACTCGTTTGAAAGCAATTGATTTTGTTAAACTTGCATAAATTTGATTAAGTTGAAACATATTATTAGATTTTAGATATTTTTGAAAATCATCTTTAATTGATTTAATATACTCATTCTTTAATCCATAAGTCCACTGAGCCTGCGAACTGGGCACCTCAATGTTTATTTCATTTTTCACAAAGTTATAGTTTTTATTATTTTGTCTAAGCAATACGTATTGATTTAAATTAAATCTTTGAGATGCCAATAATGCATTTTTTGGTTTTAGCGTTTTGAAGAAATTATGATTTTTTGAACCGTTAATACCCGGTCTAGCAAGTAATATAAAGTCAACTACATCCCCACCAGCATAAAACATTATCAATTGTACACTAACTTTATTTTCTTGCTGACGATGCCATCTGTCATCAGAAGATTCACATACGTGGTAATCTTCATCTAGCCGACCTAATATATTTTCAAGTTTCGAATATTCAAATTTATTTTCAAAATAAAAGTTATAACCAATTTGAATTTGCTTCTGTACTTGCTTCATAAATCCAGTTAATGTAGTTATAAAATATAAGTTCTCTAGATTTGCTTTATGGTTGTATTTGCTCATGTTTTTCTCCATTACTGTACATAAGTGTACTTGAAACAAAAATTAAAAACGTATGCGCATTTGCATATATTTTGGATTTTTATTTGTTTTTTCATTTATCCAGTAAGAACTTCATTTAGCAATATATATCTAAAATTTTTAAAATTACAAAAACTATTGTTTTTGAGTAGGTTTCGGGGGAAGCCCTTATTTATAAGGGCTTCTAAACTTAGTCGCCATATTTTTTTAAAAAAATGGCGACGCTGTATATAAAGGTTCCTATGCGGGCGTTAGCCCACTAATATCAAAATTATTTTTTCATAAAGACCGGCTTAGGTTTTGTGATAAAATAATCTTTGATGATTTTGAAGCTGCGACGGAAAGTTGCGGCGGATCCTATAAACTGATTGCCAATCAGTTAATTAATTTTGTAATAGCAAAGTTGGGTCGACTAAACCAACTAGCTGTGAACTCGTTTCAATTTAATTTGTTTTGATGTTCGCAGCTAGAAAGGATAATAGCGAACTCAACTCTTCTTGATTCTGGATACCAACCAGGACTTATAAAACTTAATGACTCAAACCTTGGCAACTAGATGGAACCGCCAATTCTATTCTAGTTGCAAATTCTCCAGACAACACAGACCACCAATCTGTAGTTGTTCTTTAAGCCGAAGCGCAGTACCGTGAAGAATGGTTCGCTGCGCTACGAGTGGGGCTAGGGTTTCATCACCCTATCTATCCACATCCAAAAAAACAATCAATGTACTCTGGGGTACAGGTTGGATGACCGTGAGCCGGCAGGTAGAGTAATCTACTGGCTACACATGGGCTAAGCACAGTTTTCTGTGCCTCTGGTTGATGTAGCTTAGTATTGTAGGTAAAGGGCGCGAGCCACGACCTAAATCAATAACAATACGAGCCTGTTACAACTGAAGTGGTGATAAAGGATAACCATGTGGGGAAACCCTAAAGGACGTCCTGTAAGCTGGCAAGCTTACTAATCCACCTCCTAATGTAGAGCAATCTATATGACGGAGCCACACATTCAAGGCTGCTGAGGCGTTCCGAAAGGACGCAGGGATATGAGATGGTCGAAAGGCTGTTGGATTATCTGGTACCAGCAAAAAACCGCGCAGAGTCGCGGAATAATGTTGGATCGCTGGACATAGTTTAAGAATGTACAGGGGAGTATTTGACTCTCTATGTGGGAAGATGCAGATGTGTCCGTGCCGCTAAGGCGAAACTTGAGACGATTACCAAGCTGATATGGGGGTGACTTTCCAGGAACCTTATAACCCACATATCGGTGCTTTAACAAGCACAAGGTGAACTAATCGCAAGACGGCAAACATAGCTTCAAAGTAGTTGTAACTATGCGGGGAAACTCTAAAGACTTGAGTAACGCGAAGTGGTAGGATTGCTGTAGAGTAATTCGTTAATCGCGTGAAACTTGGCAACGTAAGATGTCATACTGGTCCAAGAGTGGGAGACTCGATGAGTAGGTTCTGATACAGCAGATTATTTTTTCTTGGGTGGTACCAAGGATTAGGTCGGAAACAGATAGCAATATGGTGGCACCAAGCCATGTTGTGAACGAAAGTCGGGGGTGGAACTGTTATTGTCTGTAAGTTTATTTGCCAATTTGGTTTATAAATTTATAGCAAGAAGCAGTACGAGAATCGCGGGCAACCGTGATTTGGAGAATGGTTTTTGAGTCATTAAGTTGGCAGTTGTTTAGTCGCAACTGTTTCACTTTCAAAAAATCTCCATCAATTTTAGTTTGATGGCTCAGGATATAATCGAATCCAATTTCCATTTTATTATGGCAAATAATGATATGCTTTGGCAGCATGTCACTAGGATAGTTGTATCTATTGAGTTGTTAAACTACTCTTATTGTGTACTCATCGTGTGGAATGCTTCATGTACCCGCGGTGGGTACATGGCATTCCTTTTTCAGGAAAGTTCAAACGGTAGTTTTTACACAAAAAAATAAGCTCAACTTTATCATGTGCTGGAACTTGATTTATGTCAAGCTTTGCTTGGTTTAAGTTTTGTCAGCAGGCAAGATAAAGCACATCTGTAAAGGTGTGATGAGTATATCTAGTACGTACAATCTAAGGCTTTTATTATTACTTCTGCAAGTAATAATAATCGTACAGTTGTAAAAACATAAAAATGCTTCTTCGCGGCATTTTGTCTCGTATAATAGATGAGTGATCATTGATGTATATAGAGGAAAGTAGTGCATTATGCAAATAATGCCTATTGTAGCGCACGTCACCCGCAGTATTTACACTGCACACACTGACGTGTGTCTACGGAATTTAGCTGAGATTTAGAATCTCACATCAAGAAGAAAGCTAATTCTATTGGTTTTCTTAACTTGTGAATCTATGATTCACGTTTGGGCCGGGTTGAAAAACATCCGGATAATCTGTAAACCATTTATTGGTTTATTTTAACAAACTAAAGGACGCCACGTGCGTCCTTTTTATTGTATAACTTTAAGTTTAAAGTTGTAAATCTCTGTTGAAGTGTGCCCACTGATCCTGTATCTTGATCTTGCAATCAAGGTCTGTAATCGTAAAATCAAAATAAATATTTTGTGCTGTCATATTACTAGCCTTATTGCCTATTGCTTTATTACCTTCAATTTTGAAGCCTAAATTTTGATACAATTTATTACGCCTTGCTTTATTGTCGGGATCTTCTTCATCTACGCTAGATAGTGATAAATCGCTGAAATATTTTTCGGGATACATTTTGCTAGCCCATAGCACTAATTGATTTAATATTAACGACCCCAACTTCATATCTTTAACTGGACATACTATATCTACAACTTGGTGTGATGAATCTCGTAAACTATTCTCGCTACAGTAATGCCCAAAGGTATTAATGATTAGTTTATTAGTGTCTGTTTTAAATTTTACGCAAAAATCATGTTTACACCAAAATAAACACCCTCCATTTTTGTGAAATACTACATTGTAATACAGTCTAATTGCATATGCGAGATTTTGTGAATTATCAAAGTACGTTCTCGTTTTAATCAAAAATACTTCATTATTTTTTGTTAGAGAGTAACATTTGTTTGAAGTCATGCTTTGATCCCTAGTTAATTTTGTGAATACTGATGTCCATTAAAATTATATCGCTCTTATTCATTAGACTACTAAATTGTACATCATTGAAGCAAAATATTGCTATTATTTATGCTATCAGAAGATTTTTTAATAGATTTTTACCTATACGCAACATAATCATGAGCATTGGGTTTATCCAAACCAAAATTCAGCATCATCCATTGAGCCCACTATCTTTGGATTTGATTCTGGCACAATTGTGAATTGCCAGAATTAAATCCAGCGGCAATATAGGCGGTAAATTTTATGCGCGTGAAAAGGGTTGTTTTATGGTACTAAAACCATGAAATAACCCTTAGCAAAGTTAGCGACTAATAGTACATACAATAATTATAAAGTATGAATTATGTAATATTATTTCATACTTTATAATCTATTTATGATAAAATCATGGTATGAAATATGAATTAACAATTCTAAATTGGAAAGATATAATGGTTCAAGTTAAAAAAACAGATAAAGAAGCAGAGACATTTATTAACTCAGAGGCAGATAAATCATATGAAGTTGATGATAGTATTCATAGATTAACTATTAGTATGAAGACTAGCCTTTTTGAGCAGTTGGATGATATTGTTCGTAAGCGCAAACGCTCCAAGCAAGATAATCGCACTATGAGTGCATTAATTGTTGAAGCACTAGAGAGTTATGTAAAACATATTAAATAATGTGTGTAACTGGGAAATAGAAAATGTTTAAAATTACAAAATCAAGTGAAAATACTAGACTGTTCAATATAATGTTGGATAACTATAAAGATTATATCTTTAATTTAAAGTTAACAAAAGACTCTATATTTTTCTCGGTAATAGATGATGACATCAGTCAAATTATCTCGAAAGATGAAGGCTCAAAAGAAATGGCAAACTTTATTAATATAATTGAAACAGTTGAGAGTAATGCCTAAATCTTAACGTTATTATATACAATTGTCATTATTTATGAATCCTTTGGATTCTCTGCAGATTATACTGTATTGATGTATAGTTTTACCTATTCTATACGGGTGTGGTTGGTTGCTGCCCGCGTTAGCGGGCGCGGGCAATCTTTACTCATTCAAATCATCAAAGCTTACGTTTCTAAAGTATCGGGCAATCTCTGCAACGTCCTTGTTGCAGATAAGTGAGATATATTCAAAGAAAGATTGATTGTTATAAATCTGGTAGCTATTATCTAGCAATGTGAAAGTGCATCGCCCGTAAACCATAATATCGTTAATAATTTGGCTTACTTCATTAGCGCCAAGAACAGGCAGGCGTTCCATAATTTGCTGCCAAGTTCCTGCCGTTATTGCTTTTGAGTTTTTAAGCAAGTAGATTTTTTCATTATCTGCTCTTGCTAATTGTGTAAATTTGATTTGTTCCATGTTGTAATACTCCAAAAAATGCCGCATTGATATAATCTCTGCGGCTGGATAGCAAAATTGCTGGATTAGTTAATTTGTAACATTGTTTTAATTGAATCAAGCCGTTGAAATAGGTTATTAAACCGTGTAGCCCACTGCCCTAGCTCATTGCTAATGCAAACTACTTCAGTTAGCAATAGGTTTATATCGCTGACAACTTGTGGCGCATCTTGATTTACGGGTTTGCTTGCTGCCTCAGTTGCAATAATATTTTGATAATTGCTGATAGTTGCCTCAGTAAATTCACAACATTTGAGGTAATTTAAGGTTTTAGCCTTATCTTGAACCTCACAGGTTGGTACATAGCGATTATAAGCCTTAACCCATTTTAGCTTGAGGTTGCCAATGATGCGCTTAGGATTATTTAGCCAGTAAGCATTTACCTGCTCGCTTGCATCGCCTTGGTTATACGTCGCTGTTTGGGTGATGTCATGAATTTTATTTCCTGTCTTACGGATAAATAGAATATCAACCGTTATAGTCGCTTGGTCGAATAAGTTTTCCGGTAAGCGTAGAACATCAATAACCACGCTTTCATTATCTATTATGTGCCTAGTATTACTGCGTGGTATGTCCATATAAAACGATGGTAGTACAAATGCCAAGATACCATCATCTTTCAGTAATCGCATACATTTAGCCGTAAAATAATGGTGGATTGTATAGCCGTCTAAGTCCGGCATAAAATCATCAGTCATTTTTTCATCGCTATAGGGCGGATTGCCGATAATCAAGTCATATTTTTTAGTTCCAAAGTCAATATTTTGTAAACCGTCATTGATAACCTCAATATCTGGATAGATATTTTGTACTAGCTTGCTGGTTAAAATATCGTACTCCACCCCAGTAATTTGGCTGTTTTGCCGGATTGATTTCGGCATATATTCAAAAAATGCACCATTGCCGCATGATGGCTCTAATATCTCGCCTCCGGTAAAATTACAAACTTGCTCTAAATAACGGTACATAAAGCTAATCACTTCCTTTGGTGTGTAGTATGCGCTTTTAGTGCTTTGACGTAAATTTTCCAAAACGTCTTTTTCTCTTTCAGTACCAAAATTAGCGCGAATTGCACGCATTATTTGCCCGTATAGCTGTTTATCCCAAAAGCAGTTGCGTAAGCCGCCAAAGCCTTTATATTTCTTTAAAATTTCCGGTTTAGGCGTTGGCTTTGCTAATTCTTCGAGTACCTTAACATTAGCAATAAATTGCTCTAATTTGTGAAGTGGTAAGGTTTGATTATTATTTGAGTTATTTTTATGTTCCATGATTTGCTATCCTAATAAAAAAAACCACTCAATGAGTGGCTAAGGTGTTTAGTAATGTTTAGAATTTATCCTGTAATAGTTTGCTGGCAATCTTTTGCAAGTGCTTTATTTCATCGGTAAAATAGCGTAGTAAACAGTCAGGGCTTTGATTGTTATCAATATAATGACTAAGCTGGCTCGGGATTGAGTGGTTAAAGTTTTGATATAAAATATTCCAGTTATTCGTAGCTTTATCAAAAACATAAACTCTCGAATAACATTGTGCCTCATAACTATCACTATTAAGCCCTAGCCTAATTAAATGATTTGCCCCTTGGATGATTTTTTGAACAAATACATTTTGTCTACCTTTGCTGATTTCTTGTAAAATTACTGTCATGATAAACACCGCCTATTTAAAATAAAGTTTACAGTTATTAGTTTGTTCAAAATATTCAATGAATAAGTCCCAAGCCTTAGATATATGCTTACCACTTTGCAAATTGGTATTAATTGGACTGGCAAATACCTTACCGTTATATGCAAAGCATTCCATAAAATCAAACTCAGTATTTTCAATATAGCCCAGCTCACACAACTCATTAAAAGTGTTACTACAAAAGCCACTGCTAGAATAATCTGGTTTAAAATCTATCGGTAATCCAGCTTGTGTTAAAAAAACCTCCCAGTCCTCAGCCGTATTAGCCAACTCATGAACAATCGCAAATTGACGACTAAATACTTGCCAGCTAGTCCTCATTGATTTCACGCCTCCATTAAGCCGTGGAAAGTATAAAAGTAAATCTAGATACATGATTTATTGCTCCAAAATAGTATTATTTATCTCTGTTAAATACTTCGTTCACAAGCCCTTAACTTGCTCACGGTAAAATTAGTGGTTCTCCACGTCCGCCGTAAGTAGTCAGCTATTAATTTGCTTGTTACTTGTAAATCCTGCTTGTTAAATATCTGGTGCTTTGGTTTGCAGAGGTCTTTTTTACCCCCATGCCAATACGACGCCACCACTTGAACCCCCTGAGTCTGCCAATTTATTTTGATATTTATTTTGCCCAGCAAAAAAAATTCAAAAAAAATTTGCGGATTAGCAATCCTTAAGCTGCAGATACGCTCAAAAAATAATGAGCTAGGCGGTACAATCAAATGACCGCTTGGCGAATGTTCCGAGATTGATTAGTGTGTTAAATTGTGCGCATTTTTGGCATGGTTAAATAAAAACCACGGTAAACTTAAAGACCGTGGTTTTTATCAATGACAAAAAAGCAAGCATAATTTATAGCCAGGCGACTGGCTAAACACTTCAATGTCGGTAAGCTAAATAAAGTATCTGCAGGTTTAGGATTGCTTAGGGTGAAAGTGGTGGCAGAATATTGGCATGGGGTTTAGAGTAGCGTTAGCTGGCAATAAGCCGCCTCGATGGGGGTGAAATTGCCTCATTTTGCTGCTGGCTTCGGGCGTGGCGGCGCAGCGGGGGCAGCAAAATGATGGTGTATTTTTGTTATTAATAGCTCGGACAAATTGTTGGGGTTTATTTTTTAAGCAAATAGCTCTTGTTGATTTGGGTGACATGTAAGATTGTGTACTTCAAAGTCTATTAAAGCAGTAAGATGATTATCTAATGTTGTATTAGTTGTGGGCTTACGAGAAAGTACTTCCTTAATTGTTTGTGGTCGTAAATGAAATAAATCAGGGTGGATTAAATCACTGTAAGTATAGCCACGTTGACGTTTTTTTGTCTCAATATCAAATAACGCAAGTAGAGCGCTTTCTTTACTTGGATGAACTTTAGTAATAGTCCGACCATGATGAGTAATTGTACTGCCAAAAGAAGTGACTAAGCACCAAGATTCAAGCAGATCCTGAGTTGCGTACAATAAATAGTAGCGGTGTTTTTGACTGTTTTCCATATAAATCATGTGTAATTTCTCAATTTACTATTCATTTTTAAAATCAACACGTTCAGATAGCACTTTGCCAGCACGAAAATAAACAACATGGCGCTCGCCAGCATCAAAGGTTACACCGTGACGTGGATTTCGGACCTTGCCACTTCGAGCTTTTAACGAGAAAGCACCAAATCCACGTATTTCTATTCTGCGACCAGAGCTTAAGGCTTGTGCCATGCTTAGGAATAGGCTATCTGTGAGTTTTTTAACCTGGCTATAAGTCAATTGTGGATTAGTTTGTGCTAATACTTGAATGATATCTGATTTATTCATATATACCTCGTTTAGATTTAAGTTGAGTTAATTTATTAATTGTTGATTAATTTTAGGTGATAATTTTAATTCTTCAAGGACTTTAATTGATGCATTATGGTATTGCTTCATCTCAGCTACTGTTTCAGGTTTGACGTATTGAAATGCTACAAAATCATAAATCCCTAAGTTAGAATGGAAATTACGGTATATCTCAGCATCAAGATAAGCCTGGTACATTGCAATATAAATGTAAGGTTTATGGGTAGTATTCAATTCTTTACCTAAAGCATCAATAAAACTAAATAACTTAGCTAATTGGTCAGACTGAATCTTATAAGAGTCACCAGACATGATCAATTCAATTAATTCGCGAATGATTAAGTCCTTAGTCGTACTGCTTCTATGCTGTTTATGAAACTGTGTCATGATAAAGGTCGCGTAATGCAGCATAATAAAACCCTCTAGAATTTGCTCAGCACATAATTCAAGAGAGTTTGATTGCAGTAACCTTTTTAGCTGGAGTATTGGTCCATATAGAGCTTGAAACTCAGTTGGTACTTGGTTTTGTTTAGTTCTTGCCATTATTTATAAAGCAATCTTATAATTGACGTTCACCAGTTAATATTGCTTCAGATTCACTTATTGTAAATCCAGATTTCTGTAATACCTCAGCCAGTGCTTCCTGTTCTTGTTTTTCCATTGGGCTATTTGGAACACAAAAACTTATGCTATCAATTTTTTTAGTTTTACAGATGTCAACAAATTGCAATAAGCTGCTAGCTCCAACATTAATACCATGTTGTTCTGTGCTCATTACAAATTCATTGATTACTACTCTATTTACCGTATAGTCATATACTCCAGTAAGAATAAGATTTCCATTGCTATCAAAGCTTTGGATTTGGTTATCTTGATTAAAAATTGTTTGATTTAACATTCTACGAACTCCATGTTACTTATTAAAAGTGATAGTAGCAGCGCTAATTTTCTTAGGTTCTGGACTACTTGTTGTATCTTGCTCTTCGGGTTGAGCTTGTGAACTATGTACAGGTGTTGACTCAATGGAATCAAAACCAATTAATTGTGCCAACACCTGATTTCTAAGGTTCACATCTGAAATGACTTTTTCAACGCATAAATTAATGAATTTGGACTTAGTTCCTTTTGGAAGTTTGTCAATTATAATCTGCATTGCATCACTGGGATATATCTGCATCCGGTTATTATTGTTCATATGAGTTAACACCCCTTACATCACTATATTCATATGGTTTATTCACAAATGTCATATTGGCATTCATTTGAGCATCTTCAAGGAAATATGCTCCACCGCCAGCAAAAATATTCTTATTCGCTTTTCTCAGATAATCCTGAACATCAGGTAAGCTATAAAAGAATGTATCAAAGTAGTTTACCTTAATTTCGTTAATTTCATCAACTAAAGGAATAGTTTTACCTGAAATTGTAATACTTTTTTCCAAGAAAATTTGCTTTACTTCTTGCTCGTTAAAGTGGATTTTAAATTTATGTTCTAAATTTTGCCGGAGTGATTTTACCATTTCATTTACACCATTAGGGTTCGCTGTTGAATATACAACTTGCCCACCGGAAATTGCACAAAAATCAATAGTATTGAACCCAATATTAGTTACAGTATAAATATCATTTACATCTGCGTTATTATTGGCCAAGTAATCAATAAAAGATGCAAACCCTTGGGCAATAACCTCAACCTCACATTTAAGCACTTGATTATTCACGTTAATAGTAGAGAGTGCCTTAGCGAACTCGTCTTTATGCTCATAATTCATAATAGATAAGCAGGTTTTAATTTTGATTGGTTTAGCTAGATCAAGCTGAGCATCATTAATTGCTTTAAATGCGATTAGTGGCGCAAATTTCTCAATAAATGAATAGTCTCGAGTTGCAAGTGCCCCCATTTCAGCAATTGTATTACCAACGTACCATTTACTACCATTAAATAAGTATTCATCTTTATTTAAGCTAATATCACCACCTTTAACATCGAATTTTAGTGCAGATGCATCTGCTCGCTTAATTGCCGTAGAAAATTTTCCGAAGCGATTTTCAGTAAACCACTTACAGTCTCCAAAACCTGGATCAATAGAAATTATCTGTACGTCATTCATGTCTTGGATTAAAGTATTTTGATTATTCATAGTTAAACTCCTAATAATGTATTAAAATGTATATAAGCGTTATGTTATGTAATAATACATTATACCACAAATCATACACAACAGTACATAATGTTTTATAATATTTACAAGCATTTTATAGTGTTTTTATCCTTTAGATTAATTTTATAAAATTATCAATATATTACAGTAAATTATCTCAGCAATAAATAGTTAGACTTTTGGTGTAACAAAAGCAATCAAAACATTAACTAGCATTATCAAACATTAACTATTAAGTGTAATATTGCATTATATAATGTTTAAAAACATTACACACACCACAAAACCTTCTTTGAGCTATTTTAACAAAAATATTAAGCTGTCCGAAAGCCACCAAAAAAATTATTGTTACCGGCGCGCCGGAATCTGTCCATGCTTGTGGAGTAGTGTTAATAAGCTTGTGTGTCAGCTTGTGGTCATAGGCGGTGGGTAACTCAACGAGTTATCCACGGGCTTGTCCAGCAGGCTGTCCACAGTTTATTAATACGGTTTGCGTTAGCAAAAATCCACAAATAATGGGCAGAGCATACCAAGACTATACTTTACTTTGCCGTAAATATATGCAATTGCGCACATTAATAATTGTGCCCTATTCGCTACAATCACTTTATTTGATTGGTCTTAACTCTATGAATAACTTTACTATATTAATCCCATGTTATAACGAGGCAAGGACAGTGGGTACCCTGCTAAATCATCTTAAGGAGCTTTATCCTGAAGTTCCAGTTGTCGTTATTGATAATAACTCCACAGATAACTCACTAAACATTATTCAAAATTTTAAGGTTACAGTTGTTCACGAAGTAACTTTAGGTAAAGCTCACGCAGTTCGTGCTGGGCTTATGTTTGTTCAGACTCCATATGTAATATTGTTGGATGCCGACCTTGAATATGATACTAAATGTATTTCAATTCTTATGTCTAAAGTAGTTACGTATGGTATGTACATCGGAGTACGCCCCAAAAAGCTTATGCTTTGCAGTTCCAGATTGGCAAACTTAATCATAAGAGTTATCCTTTGGTTACGATTTAAGCAGAATATTACTGACTGCTTGAGTGGATTACGAATTGTTCCAACCGCTATTCTCCGTATGGCAACATCTAATGGCTTTGAACTTGAAACTGAGATCAACAAGCTCTGCCTTAAACACAAACTCGATATTCATTTGATTTCAATAAAATATGTCCCACGAATAATCGGCAAGAAAATTAAACCACGCGATATGTTAAAACTAATAGGAATGGCTTTATCATGAATAAGACTATCAAGGATGATGCATTTTGGCTTTTAGTTTTATACTTAGCAATGGTGGTATTAGTTTTCTTTCTAAATTTACCATTACCTCAAGACGATCTACTTCGTGACATTGTTGCCGGTGATTACCGCTATAACTATGCTAATTTATACATTCATGCACCACTTATGGCCAAATATAATCAATACATATTATTTGACATTATATTGCATTGGCTGAATGTAGTTGGGTCCAGAATTATAACGGCACACTTGATACAGTTTATCTGCATGGTGGGCTTTGTTATGCCAGTACTAATGATTGTTCTAAAGGTATTGAATGCTCACAAGCACAAATATGTGCTTGCTACATTACTAATGATGCTATTACTGAATAATTTTTCGATGTTACGCTTAATTTTAGCTCGACCAGAAATGATATTTACTTGCTGGGTGCTTTGGGGGCTAGCTTTTAAATCAAGAATGCAATTAAAGGTATTATGGTTCGCCTTTGGACTTTTACTAATTCCATGCTATTGGCTAAGCTTTTTTTATATACCTGCAGTTTTCGTGATTTTCAATCGTCCAAAAGCTAAAATGTTGCTTAGTGTTTCCTATCTAGTTATCTCTGTTTGCTTTTGGCAATCATACTCTCATGGGGCGTGGTTTAGCAGTGTTTTGGATTTACCTGTTTTAAATCATAATCGTCTGGCAACAATTGGTGAAAATAAAACAATCCTGATAATGCTATTATCTCCTGTAACTAGTATTGCAGCAATCATCTATCTTTTTTTACATAACGAACAACTTAAAGATGTAATTAGGTTTATCCATAATCTAAAAATTAGTATGTTCAGCAAAGTTAAGTTTATACCAATTATAAAATCGCTATACGCTATTCTTACCAGTAACTCATTGTTGACAACTACAAGTGTACTATTCGGATACTTCATCTTATTTAACATGATCCGTTACGCCGCAATACTTAGTGCTTTGTTTGTGATTATTATCACACACTCTATTACTAAGGTTAGCTTTAGAATGCCTACGATTCATAAATATATTGTGCTGTGTTTATGTATCTACTTACCTCTAGGCGTTGAAAATTATAAGTTTATTCCTAAATTTGTTCTACCTCAAAACTCTATTGTATTAGGAACATCACAATCAAATTATTATGTTCCATTTTATAGCCCCAACCTAAAGATAGCTCCAGCTATGGAAATTGGAGCTAATGAACAAGGTGTACAGCAAATTATGAAATCTATTGAGGTTGAAGGTAGCGTGTCTTGTACAGAATTAAAGAAATATCATTTTGAATTTCTAGTTGAGAGAAATTTAACGACAATCTCACCATGCTTACAAATTTACCAGCTTCAGAAAGGATGGCGAGCATGGAAAGTTATCTACTAGTAGCATTATTGCTTTCATTTAAATTTGATGGTACATATTCCTGGCGTTGGCCATAAACAGAACGATAAATTGAATACTCACACCAAGCGGTAGTTTTTTCACCCCAATTTAGAACGTGCTGAGCAGCGTTGTAATCCCAGCGAGCCGCAACATCACTTACTAATGCAAAGCTTATATAAGTTGGATGACAAGCACGGTATACTTTGGTAGAAGGCGTATCGCCTAAAAAAATATAAAAAGCCCATAAACCTAATATGGCAACCGGTATAAACCATTTCATTGTTGGAGTTCCTTATGTTAAAACGATTAAATAATATCCAAATTGGCGGCAATAAAGATACCATATGTATCACATTGATATTCTTGCCTCTAATTACATTAATGCCAATATTTTATAGTACTTGGTTACATATTTCGTCTGCGCTTTTGTCTATTTTTGGAGTAATTGGCTTATCCACTAGGATACTAGATTCATACCGAAAAGAGCATTTATTAGATACCAGTACAAAATTTAAATCAACAGAAGTAACTAATGAGTTTGAACTTGATAAAGCATATTTGGTTGGATATACGTCAGATTTAGCACTTCCAATTGGTCTTTATCGGGAGATAATGATGCGCCATATTATGATAGTCGGTCAGTCAGGTACTGGTAAATCAGTTCTAATCAGAAACCTACTCTTTCAGCATGCTTTAACTGGTGGCGGCTTAATGCATATTGACGGTAAAAATGACAAGGGTGATTTTATCAAGTTTTTAAGCTTAATGCGTAGTATTGACCGAGGTGATGATGTGTTGGTTATTAACGTTGATGATCCACAATTATCAAATACATATAATCCAATTTTATATGGGGATCCTGATGAGGTTGCTACAAGAATTATTTCACTAATTCCATTTTCAGAAAATAGCCCAGGATCGGATCACTATCGTTCTGAAGCAACAGTTGC
>CAYIZV010000028.1:0-32567 GCA_964367915.1 uncultured Neisseria sp. | reverse complement strand
GTCAAGGCTTGGTAAAGCGGGAATATCTTTAGGTTTCGTCTTAAGGTAAAACTACAACTACAATGAAAAGGCTCACATCGCTGTGAGCCTTAATTTATGGTGCGCCCGAAGAGATTCGAACTCCTGACCCCTTGGTTCGTAGCCAAGTACTCTATCCAGCTGAGCTACGGATGCATTGTATGTTTTATGTCTCTAAACGCAATGGCGGAGAAAGAGGGATTCGAACCCTCGATACGCTTTTGGGCGTATGCTCCCTTAGCAGGGGAGTGCCTTCGACCTCTCGGCCATCTCTCCACGCCGCAAAGCTTTTCGCTTAGAGAACCGTATTATAGCCAAGTGCCATAGCTGTGTCAAATAAATTTTGAAATAATTATCAGTTGTAGAGTGGTTGCTAATATTAACTTCTTGCTTTGCTTGAGATAATAAAATCAAGATAAATATGCATTTTTAGAATAAATTATTGTTAATTTATAAAATACCCGCTATAATATGCACCTTTAAGAAAAAGAAGTTTGGTATTCCCAATTAATTTACGAGTTGTTGGTGAACATACATTTTTAATAGGTTAGCTGTCACGGAGATGGCGGTCTAATGTTTTACATGGGGTGTCTATGCCTAAATTGTTGAATCCTGAGTTAATGACTGATGCTGATATTTTAAATATGCCTGAAGAAGATTATATGAATGAAGTTCAATTGGCTTTTTTTAAAAACAGATTATTATCATTAGAATCTGAAATGGTTGATAATGCTAAAAAGACAACACAGGCATTTCAAGAGCAGGATACTAATTATATTGCAGATCCTTCTGATCGTGCAACGATTGAAGAGGAATACGCTTTGGAGTTACGCACGCGTGACCGTGAACGCAAACTATTACAAAAAATTCGTTCTGCATTAGAATCAATTGAAAATGGTGATTATGGCTTTTGTGAAGATACAGGTGAACCAATCGGAATTAAGCGTTTAATTGCCCGTCCTACTGCTAGTTTGAGTATTGAGGCACAAGAGCGTCGAGAGAAAATGCAAAAACATTTTGCTGAAGAATAATAAAAAATGCCCATATTGGGCATTTTTTATTTACTAAGTGGAAGGTCTAGTTCTTTCCATTCACGAATTCCGCCATCCATCGATGCAACATTGGTGTAACCCATCTTTTGCAAGTTATATGCGGATAGCGCAGAGCGAAAACCACCACCGCAGTAAAGAATTATCTCACTGTCCTTATCACTAATGTTAGAAGCAATATCTCGTTCCAGAATCCCTCTGCCAATATGAATTGCTTTGGGGATGTGTGACACAACCCATTCATGATCCTCGCGCACATCAATAAAAACAAATTTTTCACCATTATCAAACTTTTGCTTTACTTGTAATACGGTTAGTTCTTTGATAAGTGGGCGTACCTCATCTACCAATCCCTGAAATGACATGTCATGTTGCATCTAAATACTCCTTTTTAAATTAAATAATTTTTGCGTTAATTAGTTTACTAGATAGCTCATTTAGGGCTTTACCACGATGGCTAATTTTGTTTTTTACATTGGGTTCTAATTCGGCAGCAGTTGCGTTATATTCTGTGACATAAAATATTGGATCGTAACCGTGTCCATTGTGACCTTTAGGATGAGTTGCAATACTGCCAGAGAAAATTCCCTCAGCGATAATTGGCTGCGGATCTTCACCGCTTCTGACAAATACTAATGAGCAATAAAAATAAGCATCTCTTTGTTGAACATCATACATTTCGTGAAGTAACTTATTAATATTAGCTTGATCTGATTTTGGTTCTCCAGCATAGCGCGCAGAATATATTCCTGGTGCACCGCCAAGTGCCGTGACACATAAACCAGAGTCATCAGCGAGCGCAGGTAATCCAGTAACGCGAGCGCAATGGCGTGCTTTGTGGAGCGAGTTTTCAATGAAGGTAGTAAATGGCTCTTCAATCTCAGAAACATTAAGGCTAGCTTGTGGAATAACTTCGATGTTATATTGAGCAAATATCTGTTGAAATTCTTTAATTTTACCTGAGTTGGCAGAAGCTATAACTATTTTTCGCATAATTGTCCTTCCATAGTGGAATTCATCCTTTTATAATAGCGCAAAGAGGAATTTACCCAGAGATAATATGGTTATTGCTAAAAGCAAGCCAATGGGGTAAAATATAGGCTATTCAAGGTTCATTTTATCTATTAGTGGCGTCATTTTAACATGTCGTAATCCAATGTGTTTTTAGTTTATTTAAAATAAAGGTGAGAGAATATGGAATTCAAAAAAATAACTGATCTGCAATTAAACGGAAAAACTGTGTTTATTCGTACAGATATGAACGTCCCACTTAAAGATGGTAGGGTTAGTGATGATACACGAATTCGGGCAGGGTTGACGACGATTAAATATGCGCTGGATAGTGGAGCAAATGTTATTGTTGCAACTCATTTAGGTCGCCCAACTGAGGGGGAAGTTACTCAAGCAGATATGGTGAAACCCGTTGCTGATGATTTGGCTAAATTGCTGGGAGTTGATGTACCTGTAATCTCTGATTGGCAAAGTAATGGAGTTGATTTTTCGGTGAGCAAAGTTGTGATGCTTGAAAATGTGCGCTGTAATAAAGGCGAAAAGAAAAATGTTGATGAGCTAGGTAAACAGTATGCCGCTTTATGTGATATTTTTTGCTATGATGCTTTTGCTACGGCTCACCGCGCAGAGGCTTCAACTAATGCAATAGGTAACAACGCTAAACAAGTTTGTGCTGGATTGTTGATGTCTAAAGAGCTAGACTCATTGGCGAAAGCCGTTGCTACTCCTGCTAAACCTGTGGTAGCAGTGGTTGCAGGTTCTAAAGTTTCGACTAAATTAACTATTTTGGACAATCTTGCCGACAAAGTAGATGTTTTAATTGTCGGAGGTGGTATATTAAATACTTTTATGTTGGCAAAAGGTGCCAAAATTGGAGCATCTTTGGCAGAAGCTGATTTAGTTGCTGAAGCTAAGAAAGTAATGGATAAAATGGAAGCTCGCGGTGCTAAGGTTCCATTACCACAAGATGTAGTTGTTGCCACTGCGTTCAGTGCTGATGCTGAAGCAACAGAAAAAGCTGTAGCTGGTGTTTCTGAAAATGAAATGATTTTAGATATAGGCTCAAAATTTGCAAATGAATTAGCGGATATTCTAAAAAATGCCGGAACAATTATTTGGAATGGTCCAGTTGGCGTTTTTGAGTTTGACCAATTTGCGAATGGAACTAAAGTTGTTGCAGAGGCAATTGCCGAATCAAACGGGTTTAGTTTGGCAGGTGGTGGCGATACAATTGCTGCAATTAATAAATTTGATATTTTTGATAAAATCAGCTACGTATCTACGGCAGGTGGTGCATTATTGGAGTTCTTGGAAGGTAAAGAATTACCTGCGGTAACCTTGCTAACGAGTCGTTATAATAAATAGATAATGATTACTGGGTAATCAGTAACAGCTTAGATTTAATGCTCTGCAGTAATTATTAATGCAGGGCATTTCTGTTTTTGCTTTGAGAAATATACTCAAGTAGATTGGAAATATCGGTAGGCGATTTACGACGAAGCTTATTCGTTAGTTGTAAGAGATGAGCAAATTAACGACCCAGAATGATGAATCTGATTGAGTATATCTGGCTTGGTTTAAATTATCATGCCTATGTGCCTATATTCTAAGGTATAATAAACGGATTATTATGCACTAAGTAACCAGTTTACGCTATTAGGTATTTGATAAAGTAAATTAAAACAATTTGTTGAGTTACAAATGTTGGCTTATTGTTATGGTAAAGGTTAATTAAATACCATGTTACTTATAAAAATAGTTGACAGATTTTGTGTCGAATGTAGCATGTGCATTAAAGATTTACGAATTTTAAAATTAAATTAATTAAGAGGCAAAAATGACAGTTTATTCAGTTAAACAATTGATGAGTGAAGAAGTTCAAATTGGCAGCGAAGTTTGTGTCCGTGGGTGGGTAAGATCTCGCCGCGATTCAAAAGCTGGATTATCATTTGTTACTTTATCAGATGGTTCTTGTTTTGAGACGGTGCAGTTGGTAATTGAGTCAAAACTAACTAATTACGAGTCAGAAATTTTGAATTTAACTAAAGACTGTGCGGTTATTGCTTATGGAACGCTTGTTGCATCCCAAGGTGGCGGACAGAAATTTGAGATTCAGGCAAATAAAGTTGAAGTAACAGGTTTTGTTGAAAATCCAGATACTTATCCAGTATCACCCAAACGCCATACTGTTGAATATTTGCGGGAACACGCGCATCTGAGAATCCGAACTAACTTGATATCTTCCGTGATGCGTATCAGAAATACTGTATCAATGGCGATACATGATTATTTACAGAGTAATGGTTTTTATTGGGTGCATACGCCGCTGATAACTGCTTCCGATTGTGAAGGCGCGGGAGAATTATTTAAAGTAACAACATTGGATTTGGCGAACCCGCCGCGAGATGACAAAGGACGAGTTGATTTTAAACAAGATTTCTTTGGTCGTGAATCATATTTGACTGTATCAGGGCAGTTAAATGTTGAAACCTATTGCATGGGATTATCTAAAGTTTATACTTTTGGACCAACTTTTCGTGCTGAAAATTCTAACACTACTCGTCATTTGGCTGAATTTTGGATGGTTGAACCAGAAATCGCTTTTGCTAATTTGATGGATAATGCGGAGCTGGCACAGGGAATGTTAAAACACGTTTTTAAAACAGTGCTAAACAAAAATAGTGATGATATGGGATTCTTTGCGCAGTTTATTGATCAAAGCGTGGTTACTCGGTTAGAACAAATGGTGAATGATGATTTTGAGATGATTACCTATACTGATGCAATTAAACGCTTGGAAAATTCTGGTAAGCAATTTGAAAATCCTCTGTACTGGGGTGTTGATATGGCATCTGAGCACGAGCGCTATTTGTGTGAAGAGCTTGTTGGTAAGCCAACCATTGTAACCAATTATCCAAAAGATATTAAAGCATTCTATATGCGACAAAATGAGGATGGTAAAACCGTTGCGGCTATGGATATTTTAGCGCCAGGCGTCGGCGAAATCATTGGTGGCGCACAACGTGAAGAACGTTATGATGTATTAGTCGCGCGCATGAAGGAAATGGGTATTGATCCTGAATCTTTGGCTTGGTATTTAGATTTACGTCGTTTTGGCAGTGCGCCGCATGCTGGTTTTGGTCTTGGTTTGGAGCGTGCGGTTAGCTATATTACTGGTGTACAAAATGTACGGGATATTATTCCGTTTCCACGTACGCCTAAAAATGCAGCATTTTAATTGTTTATTGCAGGATTTTTTTAATGATAAAGATTATCAAATTAACGACTTATTTAGGATTATTCAGCGCCTTGCTCATAGGCTGTGCTCAGACGCCCAACAATGTTAGCTTAACTGTTGCACAAGGACAGTGTGTTACTGGTGCTTACCCTGGCTATGAAAGTCAGGCAACTCTTTATTCAGCGGCGTTCCCAATGAATGGTTCATTGCCTGGCACATCTCCTTATTGCGCAGCGGTAACTATTACGAACAATAACAGCGGTCAGAATGCGAATAACATTCAAATCTATCAAAGTGGTCTTTATGTCTCTTTTCCGAGCTTAGCAAATGGTGCTGGAGTAACTAGCGCTACAAGTATGGTCGATTTTAATGCGGCAGGCATACCTCAATCTAGCTTTGCTTATACTCAACAGCAGCTGTTTAATCTGAGCTTATTTGATCCTAAGAATTGTGTTACTACTCAAGGTGCGAACGTGCAAACGCTCAATGCGAATGGCGGAAGCTGTACTTTCTATCTCCAGTTAAGTGGCGAATCAATGCCTATTGGTGTTTATCCAATCTCATTAACACTTAACTATACCAATGGCAACACTAATTACTCGGTAGCGACAAATATTAATCAGCGTGCAAATTTATATCTTGGTGGAATATTTAGTTCAAATATAGCAATTACTAATGCTGGTACAACTTCTCCAACCGCCAATTCAATTATATCAGCAAGCTCTCCAGAACAATATGGGGTAACCTCGTTAACCCGAGATCCATATGGCATGGTATACAGTGGTGATATCCTAGGAAATGTCTATAAATATAACGGTGCAACGGCTAGCTCTTGGACTGCAATTAGTGGTTTGCCATCTGTTGGTCAATCACCAGTTGCTGCTTTGGCTACTGATAGTAGTGCTAATTTATATGTAGTAAACAATGCTGGACAGGTTTCTCAGGTTACACCTAGCTTGGTGGTTAATTCAATGGGTAGTATTCCTATAACTGTGGATCACCCACCAACTTCAATGCAAGTTTTCTCAGGTAGTAGTTTGTTAATTTCTGCTGGAAATGATATTTACGCATGTAATTTAGCTTCGATTTCAGCTAACTCTTGTAATAGCACTCCATATGCGCAAGCCCCAGAGTCAATTAATCAAATGATCGCAACAAATACCTTAACCATAGCAACGGTTCGAAATGTTTATCAATATACTGGCGCTGGTACATTGCCTTGGACTCCCATTTCTTCTGGTCTAGCAGGTAATGATATCCAATCAATCGCTCAATTTGTAAATGGCTCGACGGGAATAACTACTTGGTATGCTGGGATTACTCAGATTGAGAGTGTCAATAGTTCAATTTATTCTGAAAGTAATGGTTCTACGTTTACTCCATTAGCGAGTTCTTCCGGAGCGATTGTTTCTGGGGGTGTTAGCCAGATTGTCACCGACGCCGCACAGGGACTTTTTGTTTCAGGTCTTGCATTATCCAGTAGTGATTTCAGTGGACAAACCTATTTGGCATACGCCGCATCAAACTATTTGGGGGTGTTATCTGCTACACCATGGGTTGCTATTAGTGGAATTGGTGGCGGTGCAGTTTTGACATTGCAAACTGCTTCACAGTTAACTTCATATTAGTATAATGGAGTAGAATATGAAAAATAAAATTTTAATGATTGTTCCTCTGGTTTTAGTTGCTTGCGGTGTACAGAATAATATTACCTTCAGTACTATAACAGGTACTTGTGCAGATGGCACAACCAGTGCTCCATATTGTATGGGTGTAACGATACAAAATAATAGTGGTGGTCAGAATTGGATTACTAATACTAACTTCCCAATTAATAATTTAACTCTTAGTGTAACTGGTCCCTCAAATGTTGGATACCCAAGCTCGCAAGGTTCTAATTTTGATCCTAATAATTGTTTAGGTAGTACGGTTGCGCCAGGTGAAAGTTGTACTTTTTATTTATGGCTGCAGGGTGAATCCGCTGCTATAGGGCAAAAACCAGTTGTAGGTCTAACGGCAAACTACACTATTAACGATACCTTGTTTGGTGGAGGTTCTTCCACGGCAAGTTCTTCACTCAACTTATTTGAACTTCCAACGCTATTAATTTCTACTAGCAATGGCTGGGTTGAGTCTTATAATGTTAATAATGGTTTCTCATCGTTTGCAAATTATCGTGGTGAATCTGAAAATATTGCTAATGCGTACACCAATGATAATTATTATGGATTTTTGTACTTAGCTGGAAATAATGGTATCTATCTATCTGGTAATGGTAATTATGTACTTAATGCTACAAACCAATCAACCTCAATCAAAGGGGCAAGTAATTTGCTTATGAATGGTCAGACCATTTACGCGGTACCAACTGGATCATTATCGACATCTGTTTATAGTGCTGGAATACAAAAGGAATCATTTAGCTGGCAGACTTATGCCAGTGGTCTTACTAATGCGGCAACTAACGTAAGTACAATTAATGGTAATCGTATATTTGTTGGTCAAAGTAATACTCCTTCAGTCTTTGTCTGCTTAAATCCTACTGGTAGTACCACCACGAGCTGTATTGCCGAAGGTACCTCTATACCAGGAGCAAGTTCACTTAATGTCCTAGCGTATAGTAATTTAGGAACAGCAAATGGAGGGCAGACTGTGCTAACTGGGTTAGTGGCAGGTACAAACAATGGTCTGTGGGTGGAATCAGGCACAGTGGGTACAGCAACTAATGGATGGTTACAGGTTCAGGTGGGTGGTAACGGTAGTCTAATTTCTAATTCAATCAACAAAATTGTAGCAGATAATTCCTTAAACTTATATATAGTTGATGCAAATAATAACTTCTATGTAATGACGGTAAATGGTGGTAATTCTGCAACTCAGAAAACAAACTGGACATTACCGAGCGGAACTTCAGTTGCAGCCATGGTCTATGATAATACTGGGCAAACTCTATACCTAACAACTCCTAGCGGTATGATTTATGGTTGTAGTAATCTAGCTGGGGGTGGGGCATGTACTGCTGTTGGTCAAGCTGCTCTGACTTCTGGTGTTCAAGGGTTAAGCATTGTAACTTCCTTGAGTTCGTGGTGATTATGACATATAATTATAAACAAGCAAAATTTTACACCACGGTAAACGATTTAAAAAGTTTACCGCAGGTAAATCATGAGGTTGCGATTGTGGGGCGTTCCAACGCGGGGAAGTCCAGCTTATTAAATACGCTTACCAATCAGAATCGCTTGGCATATACCTCAAAAACTCCGGGAAGAACGCAACATATCAATTATTTTGAAGTTAGCGATGGAGTTTATTTGGTTGATTTACCTGGCTATGGCTATGCTAAAGTGCCGGAAAAAATTCGTGATCATTGGGTGCATCTCTTAGGGGATTATTTACAGTTTCGTGCTGAGATTGTTGGTCTTGTCCTGATTATGGATGCGCGTCACCCACTAAAAGATCTAGATCTACAAATGATTGAGTTTTTTTCTCATAGTGGCAAACCTTTGCATGTAGTACTTTCTAAAGCAGATAAATTAAGTAATCAAGAGCGCACCAATACCTTGCGCTCAGTACAAAAAGCGATTGCTGAATATGGATTTATTAATCTAAGTGTTCAGCTTTTTTCTTCGTTGAAGAAAACTGGCGTGCCAGAATTGGAAGATAAGCTGAACGAATGGCTTACATAATGTTTTGAACTTGTTCGCGGATCTGTTCAATAAGAACCTTGAGGTCAACTGCTTTTTGCGTGGTTTCAATCGCTACAGATTTTGAACCAAAGGTGTTGGCTTCACGGTGCATTTCCTGACAAATAAAATCTAAGCGTTTACCTATTTGCCCACCTTTATTTAATAATATATTGAACTCATTTACATGAGCTTGCAGGCGATCAACCTCTTCACTAACATCCATTTTTTGACAGAAAAAAGCAAATTCTTGCTGTAATCTAGCATCATTGATTTCACTTTCTTGCATGAACTCAGCCAATCGTTGTCTAAGCTTTGCCTGATATTCAGAAGTTACTTTAGCAAGCATTGGCTTAATTTGTGCCACTATTTCACTAATTTGCGCTAGTCTCGAACTAAGTAACTGTTGTAATTTATCACCCTCAATTGACTGTGTTTGAACGAATCTAGTTAAGAGTACCGCAAACTCGGCTAACAAAGGTTCCTGAATTTCATCAGTTTCAAATTGTGCTTGAGTTAAAATTCCCGGTAAGGCTAATATTTGCGAGGTAGTGAGCGAAGCTTGACTTACTCCGTATGCTTCAATTTGTGTAACTACACTCAAGTATTTTTGCAATAAAGTATGATTTAACTCTAGTTCACTGTTTTGATTTTGATTATCTTTTAAGAATAATTTGATGTCAATTTTACCCCGATTTATGTATTGTGCGATCAAAGTTCTTAATTGATTTTCTAGTGGCTTAAACTCTTCGGCTGATTTGATAGTAATGTCCAAAAATCGGTGGTTAACAGATTTTATTTCCAACTGTATGGTAGCTGAGTTTATTTGAATCTGGTTTGCTGCATAACCAGTCATGCTGTAAATCATAATTTTGCTTTCAATAATTTATGTTAAAATAACGCACATTATTATATACTATTCGATTTTATTGGGAAATTTAGTTTATATAAAGCTCAAATGAGTATTCAGGGAGTAAATTGTTGCTTCTTTAAATTTGGCAGCTTCTTTTAAATGGAATTATTAGATGCGTAAATTCTTAATCCTTATGGGATGCAGTGTTGGTTGCGCATATGCACTTGGCGATGGCTTTTATGTCGGAGTAGATGGTGGGGTTGCTTTTCAAAATTTTATCTATAATAATTCTACTCTCAGCAGCCAACTTGGTGCAACAGGATTAGTAGTATCAGGAACTGCGCCTGGTGCACAACTTGGTGCTTTTGGTGGGTATATGTTTGATCAGCACTGGGGAATTGAAGGAGGATATCAATATATGTTTAACTCCTCTAATATTACGGGTGCTGGAATTGGCAATTTGGGTGGTTCAAGCAATTATAACTTAAATGCCCAGTTAGTTGATTTATTGGCCGTTGGTCGCCTACCAATAGAGGACAGTAATTTTGCCGTATTTGGTAAATTAGGTATGGCATATGCCAGCGCAGAGTTTGGGCAGTATTGCACCAGTGCCGCTTGTGCTACTGGAGGTCTTCCATCAGGTAGCGGCTTTACGGTTGCGGGTGGGATAGGGCTTCAGTATATGTTTACACGCCATTGGGATATGCATGTTGAAATGATGAATTACGGTGGAATTATGCCAATCAATATTACCAGTGGTGGTACAACTATTGGTGGTTGGTCTGATACTAGCTTAACATTAGCTGGGGCATGGCATTTCTAATAAAACTGTACTCATCGTCTTTTTTATCAATTCTTCACGTTCAGGAATTAAATAAAATACTATGAGTTTATATATTGAATAGGATTATATAATGGCACGTGTAGTTGTTTACTCGAAAGAGACTTGTCCGTATTGTGTTATGGCAAAAAATTTATTGAAGCAAAAAGGCGTAAATGAAATCGAAGAGATTCGAATTGATTTATTACCTGAAGAGCGTGACAAAATGATTGAAATTACTGGGCGGATGACTGTTCCACAAATTTTTATCGGTGCAACTCATGTTGGCGGCTTTGATGATTTGGCAAAATTAAATCGTAGTGGTGATTTGGATAAGTTATTAAATAGTTAAATAATTATTGTTTATGTAAAATATTTTTGTTAATTTTAATTTTTGAAAGTGAATGTTATTATGACCGAACAAGCTAATCAACCAGTATTTAGTTTAGATAAAATTTATGTAAAAGACGTATCTTTGGAAGTTCCTAATGCTCCACAAATTTTTCTTAATCGTGAACAGCCTAATATTGAATTAAACATTAGTTTTAATACTGAAAAAATTGAAGATGGAGTTTACCAAACTGTATTGCACGGGGTGGTTAATGCTAAAATTGGTGAGCAACAAATGTTTTTAATCGAAGTTGATCAAACTGGTATTTTCCAACTGCGCAATATTCCTGAAGATCAAATTGATTTGATTCAAAATATTGAGTGTCCAAATATGTTGTTTCCGTATTTACGCGAAACAGTGACAGACCTAACTAATAAAGCAGGCTTTTTGCCAGTTATTTTGGCACCTATTAATTTTGCTTACTTATATCAACAAAAGCAAGCACAATTAAGTACGCCAAGCACAACTTCAGTTAATTAATTTAGTTGTTAATTGAATGCAGATTGCTGTTTTAGGAGCTGGGTCATGGGGCTCAGCTCTTGCTATTGCGGTGAGCCATGTAGCTGATAGTGTATTACTGTGGTCACATAAGCCACAGCAAGTTGATTATTTGCAGTCGCATCGTAATAACCCATCTTATCTTCCAGCAGAAATAATTTTTCCTGCTAATGTTTATTTCCCTGTTAGTTTTAATGAATGCTGTAGTGCTGATTTATTAATAATTGCTACCCCCTTAAATGCGGTGCGAGAAATATTACAATATCTAAAGCAATCATCTAATCCAATTCCAGATATTTTTTTAGTAAGTAAAGGATTTGAGGCTAAGACTGGTTTATTGCCACATCAAATAGTTGCACAAGAATTAGCTGGCTTTGATCGTTATGGTTTGCTGATTGGTCCATCTTTTGCTAAAGAGGTTGCACTTGGATTGCCAACTGCGATTACATTAGCTGCTCCAGCACTTGAATTTGCAGTATCGTGGATGAATAAACTACAAAATATTCCTAATTTTCGTATTTATGCTCATGATGATGTTATTGGTAGCGAGGTTGGTTCTGCGGTTAAAAATGTGTTGGCAATCGCAGTAGGAATAGCGGATGGTCTATCATTAGGCTATAACGCACGAGCTGCATTGATTACCCGTAGTTTAAATGAATTAGCATCCTTGGTGTTGGCATTAGGTGGCAGACGTGAAACTATTTATGGCTTAACCGGGATAGGTGATTTGATTTTAACCTGCACTGGAGATTTATCACGTAATCGAAAGGTTGGTCAAGAGCTAGCGCTTGGTAAGTCAATTGATGAGATTGTCACCAGTCTTGGGCATGTAGCAGAAGGTGTTTCTACTGCTCGTGAGATTTATCTCAAAGCTCAAGCACTAGAGATTGACATGCCGATAGTTACATGTGTTTATCGAATTATTTATCAAGAGGCTAATATTTTGCAGGAAGTTAGCCAATTACTGAGTCGTCAACCAAAAAGTGAATTTATAGGTGATAATGCATGAAGAAAGTATTGTGTTTAGTATTAGGGTTTACTAGCATGGCAGTGTTTGCTGATGCTAATAGTATTTTGGATGGTTTTTTGGCTCAGGCTAAAACTATGAAAGCTGATTTTAGTCAAACTGTAATTAGTGGTAAAAAATCACGCACAACTACTGGTACAATGGAAATAGCACGACCAAATAAGTTTCGCTGGGAATATACTAAAGATCAGCAATTAATTGTTAGTGATGCACAAAAAATATATATTTATGATAAGCCGCTGCAACAAGTTACCGTAAAGGCATTGGGTCAATCAATTGACAAATCACCTGCGGCAGTTTTGGCGGGCGCAAATAATATTCGCTCATTATATAAAGTCAGTGAGGTAGCAAGTCAAGGTGATAATTTGAGTTGGATTCAAATTGAACCTAAGGCGGCAAATGATAATAATGGCTTTCAGATTGTTATGATGGGATTTAGTTCGCAAAATCAATTAAAATCAATGAAGTTTACTGATAATTTTGGCAATAAAACTAATTTGAAATTTTCAAACCTACAAACCGGAGTTAAAATTCCGGATAGTGACTTTCAGTTTAAAATTCCAGCTGGGGTAGATGTTGCTGAGCAATAGTTTAGCGCTATAATTTTCAATTTAGGCATAGATATATTGTAACTGTTAAAATATATACAAAAAATTATGAACATGGACAAAGATGAAACATAAAGTAAAGCGAATCCATTTTATTGGTATCGGCGGCGTCGGGATGTCTGGTATCGCGGAAGTATTATTTAATTTAGGTTATGAAGTATCAGGCTCTGATGCTGGACAAAGTTATAATACCGACCGACTTGAGCAAGTAGGAATTAAAGTATTTATCGGGCATGCCGCAAGTAATGTCGGTAATGCTGATGTGATTGTTACCTCTACTGCGATTGATAAATCTAATCCAGAAATCAATTATGGGCTGGAACACCGAATTCCAATAGTACCGCGTGCACGAATGTTGGCTGAGTTAATGCGTTTTAAATATGGTATTGCTATTGCTGGTACTCATGGTAAAACTACTACTACCAGTATGGCAGCGGAGGTTTTAAAAGAGTGTGCGCTAGATCCTACCTTTATCATTGGTGGTAAGCTGGCAACCACTGGGTCGAATGCCAAACTAGGCTCAGGCGATTATTTGGTTGCCGAAGCTGACGAGTCAGATGCTTCGTTTTTATTTTTAAATCCAATGATTTCAGTTGTGACCAATATTGATTTAGATCATATGGATACTTATGACCATGATGAAAACAAATTAAAGCAAGCATTTGTTGACTTTTTACGGTTGCTACCATTTTATGGACGGGCAATTGTTTGTGGTGAAGATCGTCGGATTCAGGAAATTATTCCTTCAGTAAATCGTCCACTGACAACCTACGGTCTAAGTGATAAATTTGATATCTACGCTAGTGATATTAAAGCCTCTGGTAGTGCAATGGAATATACGCTTCATGTAAAATGGTTGCAACTAAGTTATCCAATACGAGTTAATATGCCTGGTATGCATAATGTTTTAAATTCTTTGGCGGTAATTGCGCTGGCATTGGAGTGTGATGGTCAAATTGAAGATATTGCCAGAGGGTTGGCTAATTTTCATGGTGTTGGACGCCGCTGTCAACATTATCCAAATATTGTTAAAGATGATAAAACTGCATTATTGGTTGATGATTATGGACATCACCCAGTTGAAGTTAAGGCGACTATTAGCGCTCTACGCGGTGCATATCCAGATAAACGCTTGGTTGTTATTTTTCAGCCACACCGTTATACGCGGACACGTGACTTGTTTGATGATTTTGTTTCAGTGTTAACAGGTGTTGATCAACTGATTATAACTGAAGTTTATCCAGCAGGTGAAAAACCAATTGCGCTGGCAGATGGTAGATCACTAGTGCGTGCGATTCGATTACAAGGCAATGAAAATGCTATTTTTGCTGAAGATATTGAGGATGCTAAAGCTAAATTAAATATTGTGCTACAAGATGATGATTTAGTTGTGACAATGGGTGCAGGAAGTATTGGTAAATTACCAGCAATGTTAACTGCTCACCCTATGCAGTAATAGCGTCGTCACAGGCTCCTCATGTACTTTTTATGTACACGATGTCGCCTTGTTCCTAACTCTTACAGCATATTGTGGCAGTTATGGGTGAGTTATCTTTATAAAAATCATTTGGAGATTAAGTATGTCAAATAAAAATAAATATGGAAAAGTTGCCGTTTTGATGGGTGGCAATACCACTGAGCGTGAAGTATCTTTTATGAGCGGCAAAGCTATTTTGGCATCACTTATTAAAAGTGGAGTTGATGCTTTTGCTTTTGATCCTGCGGAAGAGCCATTGGAAAATTTGAAAAAACATGGTTGTGATCGTGCATTAATCATAATTCATGGTAAAAATGGCGAAGACGGTAAATTGCAGGGGGCTTTGGAGTATTTGCAAATTCCTTATACTGGTTCTGGTGTAATGGCCAGCGCAATTGGAATGGATAAATATCGCACTAAAATGATCTGGAGTTCTTTGGGTATCCCCGTTGCCAAATCGCAGTTTGTGGAAAAAATAAACTATAATCCAGATGTCTTTAAATTGGATTTACCGTTGCCAGTTATAGTTAAACCTGCTGATGATGGTTCTACGCTTGGGTTTAGTAAAGTTTATAAGTCAGAGGAACTGATTCCCGCGATTAACTATGCTTTTGAAAAATCAAATAAAATTTTGATTGAGGAAATGATAATTGGTGATGAATTTACAATCACTATTGTTGATGGTAAGATTTATCCAATTATAAAAATCGAAGCACCACAAGGTGAATATGATTTTGAACATAAATACTATAGCGATGAAACTAAATATCTGTGTAATTATGATTTAGGTGCAATTCAGCCTCAAATTGAAGCTTTCGCATTGCGCGGTTATCACGGGGTTGGTGCCAGCGGAGTTGCGCGCTCAGACTTTATGATTAGTCGTGATGGGCAAGTTTATTTTTTAGAAATCAATACGCTTCCAGGAATGACAGGACATAGTTTAGTGCCTCAATCAGTTGCTGCTGTGGGTATTGATTTTGACAAGCTTTGCTTGATGATCCTTGATGGAGCTGGGCTTGGTAAGTAAACTATCTAATTTAAGCTTTGGGAATACCCAGTTTAATAATCGTATTGCCTATCTAATCAACTTTTTGAGTGTAGTAATTTTTATCTACTGTGGCGCTCACTTTGTGGTTAGAAATTGGTTTACGGTTAACAAGATAGTTATTGAAGGCAGTGTTAATCACATTACTCCAGTACAATTGTCATATATTGCACATAATAAACTGCATGGTACTTTTTTCACTTTGGATATTCAGGAGTTGAAGTCTGAGTTTGAAGAGTTGCCATGGGTTTCTGAAGTAAGTGTTAAGCGTCATTTTCCACATACGGTAGTTGTTAAGCTCAAAGAGTATCAGGCGATTGCGCGTATTGGTGATGATAATCTGCTTGCTGAGAATGGTGTAGTTTTTGATGGTGCAGATGATAGTCTTGATTTACCCATCTTTTATGTGCAGGCTAAGTCATCGGATGATGCGCTAAAGCGCTATTTGCAAATTGAAAGTGTATTAAAGAAGCATGGGGATAAGCTAGCTAAACTTTGGTTAACTACTCCGCGAGTTACTAAATTTACAACAGCTAAAAATTTGAATGTTACGATTTGCGGTGAAAATATTACCAGTAAACTTATTTTGCTTGATACTTATTGGGATAAGCTTCATACACTTAGCCCCAGTTTGAACAGTGTGAATTTTTGTTATAAGAGTGCATTAGCAATAAACTAATAGAACTGCCGCACTATTTATACTGTGGTAGTTCTAAGTAAGTAGTTACAAGTTAATTAGTATAGCGATATAAAAAAAGGTTAAATGGATGAGTGGTAAATTAATTTTTGGCTTAGATATTGGTAGTTCCAAAATTATTTCCTTGGTAGGGACTCTTGGAGATAAAGTTAATATTATCGGGCTTAGTAGTTATCATTTTGTAAATAATCCGCGCAATAATGATTTAACTATGATCAGTAATGGCCTAATTTGTGAAGTGGAGCGTGCTGGTACCAGAATTGCACAGACTTTGCATGAAGCCCAAATTAGTGCTGATTGTTCGGCTGGTTCGATAATCGTCAATCTAGCCGGAAATCATATTCGCAATATATATTCTCATAGCCATCAGGAAATGGGCAGTCATCCAGTCACCGAAGAAATTATTCGCTACATGGTTAATGAAGCAAAGCAAGTCATGATTCCGTCAAATTATGAAATTCTTGATTATGAGATTCAGGAGTACTTGGTTGACGATGATCGCTATACCATCAACCCGCTTGATTTGAGTTGTAATACGATTAATGCTAATTTAAATTTATTTATTGCTGGTAAAACACCATTATCTAATTTACGCAAAGCAATTAGTCATAGCAGTTATGATATTGCTAAAATCGTACCATCGGGCATTCTATCTGGTATGGCAGTTTTAAATCGAGAAGAAAAAGAATTAGGGTGTTGTCTAATTGACATCGGTGCGGGCACTACAGATATTGTTGTGTATGAAAATGGATTTATTCGTTATTTAAACTCAATTCCTCTTGGTGGTGAAGATATCACTCGTGACATCGCTAGTGTGATGAGAGTTTCTAGAAATCTTGCTGAGGATCTAAAATTTACCCATGGCTCATGTGGTAATCTTGTGCATAAAAATAATAATGAGATGATAAATATTATTGATCATCGTGGTGAAAATGTTAATCTATCCCGAAAATTATTGAATGATGTTATTCAAGAACGCGTAAAAGATATTCTTGGTGTTGTTAAAACGCAATTGAATAACAGTAATTTATATGATATAATTAACTCTGGTATCGTCATAACTGGAGGGTCTGCACTAATTTCTGGAATGAGGGAGTTTAGTAGCAGTTTTTTTGATGTACCGGTTCATATTGGAATTCCAAATTATGAGGGTGATTTTGCTGATATAGTTTGTAGCCCTAAATACAGTAGCGCAGTTGGAGCATTGTACTTTGCCAATGATTTACTAAGTGATAGGCATTTTCAATCAGAACCAGCTTCTGGGATTGAGTTTGGCTCAATGATTAAAAGAATAAAAAATATTTTCAAAAATATGTAAAGGGTAAAGGGTTGATAATGAATCAATTTTTTGAAGTGGCAGATAACGAAAGTAATTACAATATTGAAGCGGTAGTTACTCATATTGGTGAAGTAATTAAAGTAATCGGTGTTGGTGGTGGTGGCTGCAATGCTGTTGATAACATGGTTAAAAGCGGTGTTAAACATGTTGAGTTTATCTGTGCTAATACCGATGCAAAAGCTTTGAGTCGCAATAGAGCGCATCATCTTATGCAATTGGGTCACAGCCTTACCCGTGGGCTAGGTGCTGGATCTCAGCCAGAAATTGGTAAAAAAGCGGCAATGGAAGATCGTGAGAAAATGGCAGCTTTACTTAAAGGCACCGATATGTTATTTATTGCCTCAGGTATGGGTGGTGGAACTGGTACTGGTGCTGCTCCGGTGATCGCTGATATTGCAAGAAGCCTGAATATCCTAACTGTCGGGGTTGTGACTCGTCCATTTGAGTACGAGGGTGAAAAACGTCGTAAAACCGCAGATCTTGGGATTGAAGAAATGCGTAAATACGTTGATTCATTGATTGTTATTCCCAATGAAAAGCTGATGACAGAATTAGATGAGGATGTCTCAATGCGTGAAGCGTTTGCTGCCGCTGATGATGTGTTGTGTGGTGCGGTATCAGGGATTACAGAAGTAATTAAAACTCCTGGTTTAATTAGTTTGGATTTTGCTGATGTGAAAACAGTAATGTCTGGTCGCGGATTGGCTATGATGGGATCTGGTGCAGCCAAAGGGCAGAGTCGCGCACAGGAAGCAACCGAAAAAGCAATTTATAGCCCATTATTAGATGACCTTTCTTTAGATGGTGCACGCGGTGTATTAGTTAATATTTCATCTGCACCTGGCTCATTAAAAATGCGTGAATATCACGAAATCATTGGAATTATTCAACGTCATATTCATCCTGATTCTGATTTTAAAGCTGGTATGGCTGAGATTGAGGATATGGATGAAGAGGAGATCCGTGTAACTGTTATTGCAACAGGTTTAAATGATTTGCACGTAGCAGATGCGTCGCCATTATTAATGCGTGAAGATGGTGCATCATCAAATGAGGCTGCCACAGTTCAGGTTGATGCTGAGGTTTCAGCTGCAGCTTCGCAACAACAAGATCCATTTGCAAATTTTAATAAGAGTGTATTTTCTACACCTGCATTTTTCCGGAAAAATCGTTCATGATTTTTCAGCGGACGATCAAAGCGCCAATAAATGCAATTGGCGTTGGTCTTCACTCGGGGTGTCGGGTATCTTTGACGTTAAAACCTGCCAAAGTTAATCAGGGGATTAGCTTTGTTCGTACTGATTTACCCAATTATCCCACAGTTCACTGTGATCCTCTATTGATTAATGATACACGCCTTTCTTCGACACTAGTAGATGAGAATAAAGTTCGTGTCGGAACGATTGAACATTTGATGTCGGCATTTGCCTGCTTTGGCATTGATAACATTATTGTAGAACTCTCCGCGCAGGAAACTCCGATTATGGATGGCTCTTCTAATTCATTTTTGTATCTGCTTGAGCAAGCGGGGATAGCCGAACAAAGTGCAAAAAAACGCTATATCAAGATTAAGCAAGAGATTGAAGTTAAGGATGAAGTAGCCAATAAGTGGGTTAAATTTATACCATTCAATGGTTACAAAGTTAAAATTATCACTGATTTTGGTGGACACCCAGTTTTTAAAGAAGAGTATAGTACTTTTGAAGTTGATTTTTCTAAGCATTCTTATATTGATGAGATAAGTCGCGCGCGAACCTTTGGTTTTATGTACGAGGTCGAGTATATGCGCAAGAATGGCTTAGGCTTAGGTGGGAATTTAAACAATGCTATTGTTTTAGATGAAGAGTCTGTCTTAAATGAAGGTGGCTTGCGCTTTCCGGATGAGATGGTTCGTCATAAAATCTTGGATGCAATTGGAGACTTATACATAATGGGTCATCAGTTTATTGGTGCATTTGAAGGATACCGATCTGGACATGCAATTAACAACCAGCTTTTACGCAAGCTATTAGCTAACCCTGACTCTTGGGAATATGTCACTTTTGAAGATCCAGATGATGTCCCTCCAAGTTTTCATTATATTCGTTAAATATTAGTATCAAAATGTAGCTGTTTAAGCTGCATTTTTTATTGGTAGTGAGAATTTCATGAGTGTTCGCCCTGATCCTGAAGAATTATTACGTAAATATGATAATAAACCCAAAGCTGGTAAGTTAACGATATTTTTGGGCGCAGCAGCAGGAGTAGGTAAAACTTATGCAATGCTCAAAACTCTTCATGAATTGATCAATGATGGTGTCGATGTAGTGATTGGCTATATAGAAACCCATAAGCGTGTTGAAACTCAAGCCTTATTGCCTGTTAATGTCGAACAAGTCCCACTCAAAGAATTTGTACATCACAACCATAAACTTTATGAAGTAGATGTTGATGCAATCTTAAATCGTAATCCACAGTTAGTTATTTTGGATGAGTTGGCACATAGTAATGTGGCTGGTTCGCGCAATCTAAAGCGTTATCAAGATGTCTTGGAATTATTGGCTGCAGGTATTGATGTCTATACTGCCTTAAATATTCAGCATATTGAATCACTCAATGATGTAGTAAGTCAGATTACAGGTGTCAAAGTTAATGAAACTGTTCCCGACTCAATTATTGAAAATGCTAATCAAATAAAACTTATTGATGTAACGCCTGATGAATTGATCGAACGTCTACGTGATGGTAAGATATATCCTGCAGATCGAGCAGCTAAAGCTTTAGAGAATTTTTTTCGTAAAGGTAATCTAACTGCTTTACGCGAAATGTCCTTGCTTAAAACTGCGCAAAAAGTTGAGCAGCAAGTTCAGGAATACCGTATTGATAACGCTATTGATAATGTTTGGGCGAGCCATGAGAATTTATTGGTAGTTATTGAGCCGGGTTACTCGAGTGAAAAGATAATTCGCAGTGGTAAAACTATGTTTGATAAGGGTTTCAGTAAGTGGTTTGTAGTCTACATTGATAATGATGGGCTACTTAAGCGCCCGTTACGCGATAGAGAAAAGTTATTAGAGCTTTTAGAGCTAGCCAGGCAGCTTGGCGCTGAAACAAAACCGCTTACAGGGACAAATCCGACTGAGATGGTTGTTAATTTTGCACGAGAGCATAATATAAATACGATGATTCTATCTCAGTATCGCTTAAATCTATATTATCGTTTATTTGGTGCCTCGTGGGTCGATAAGATAACTGAGTTAGCACCTGAAATTAATTTGCATTTGGTTGGTGATGAGTTTGTACAAAATAAAAGCACTCTACTGGTGCAACAAGAGCAGCAACAAAAGTTAAATTACCGAAGCATTGCTGGCAAGATTATACGTAATACTATGGTTTTTAGTTTGCTGGGTTTATTCTTGTTGCCAATAAGCGGCTGGCTTGCTAATGAAAATATCATTATGTTATATTTATTGATGATTATTGTGGTTAATCATGGACGCGGAAAATTCTCTGCTATTATCGCTGCACTGATTGCTACGGTCTCTTTTGACTTTTTCTTTATTCCACCGCGTTTCTCCTTTGTGATTGGTGATTTACAGTATATCATTACTTTTATTGTAATGGCTGTAGTAGGAAGCTCATTTAGCGTAGTAACTGGTAATTTACGCTTTCAAGTTAGTGCATTGCGCAAAGCACAGAATAAATCCAAGCTACTCTATGAGTCAAGCAAAAGACTTGCAGAGGCTATGATTGAAGATCAAGTGTTTGAGGTGGTTAAAGAGTTCCTACCAAAGCTGTTTGCTGCGAATTATGCTCTACTGATACCCAACTCTGATGAGGAACTACATATTCAGGAGAGTACTATAGAGCAAAGCGTTGATATGAGTATTGCGCATTGGGTTTTTGATCGTGGGCAAAATGCCGGACTTAATACCAATACATTTGCAGCTAGCCCAATTTACTATATTCCGATTAATTCGCAAATCAGAACACGTGGTGTTATGGCTTTTGTGCCAGATGGTATCTTTAATTTTTTCTTACCAGAGCAACAAGATCTTTTGGCAAATTTTGCATCTAGCCTGGCTACTACACTGGAGCGAATCCACTTTACGCAGATTGCAATTGAAACTGAAGTTTTGTTAGCGCAGCAAAAAATTAATCCAGCAAATTATTCAGAATAACCTTGGGCATAGTGAAGAAATATCTATTGAAGGCTGATATAGTTAGTCGATGCTAAAAATACATATCAAGCTAATTTGACAATAAGCTGTTTTCATAGTCTGGATATGGCAAGAAATGGTAAAGTAACACTTTAAACCTAGCAATATCAGTGAGCCAAATAGCATGAAACCACGTAAAGTTGAAGAATAATTTCAATCGGAATTATTAAAGACTCAGTTAGCTTACTTACTGGATATGAAGCACAGTTTAGTACAATTAGCAGATAAATTTAATTGGACAAAAATTGATGAACTTTGTAATGCAAAGTTTTGTAAAGTAGTGGGTAATACCCCGAAAAACAATGTTATCCAATCGTAGCAACGGTATTAGCAGCGCTACATTTTATAAATGGCGAGATAAGTATGGCGATATGGATGTATCCGTGCTATCACAGGTTAAACAACTAGACGTAGAGAATAACCGTTTAAAAAAAATTTATGCCGAATTACAGTTAGACCAACATGTGTTTGCACTGCCAAGCCGGATCGTGGTTGGTTTACTGTTGCTTAAACAGATGAGTAATTTATCAAACGAAGAAGTCTGCGCTAAATCTATTTAGCATCGACTATCTAGCTAACTTATTTCTTTTGAAGTCATTTTATTTTTACAAATAGATAATTGCCTTCCATTTTAATATCAAATAACTCTGGATTTGCTTTGAGTAATTTAGGTATTGTAGCAAATCCGAAATTATTCGCCTTAATTCCTGCTGCGTCTAATAATCGAAGAACATGTGAAATATCGCAGTAACCATCTTCACGAGCTTTTGATTCTAAAACATCCTTAAATTTTGCAATTACCTTATCTGTAATAATTGGTTTTGTATTAGGTGTATGCTTCTGAGCTTCTACAGTTTTTGGTTTTAAGCGAATGTAATATGTGAGATTTTCAGGGTTTTTCTCATCTTCTTTGCGACGGTCAACATCAAAAAAGTCTAGATTGCCATCAATCAGTTTTTTATAACTATTAAACCCATATTTTTTAGGCAAATTGATTGATTCATTATCAATTCGGCTTAAGTGTGAAATAACCGAACCTATTTGTACCCAATCATTTGTATCATATGCATGTGCATTAATTGCTATTTTAATATTCTCTTGATCTTTCATAGTTAATTTACGAGTGACTGTATTTATTGTGGGATTAGCTAATTGTTCTACATCAAAGAAAATATCACATGACTTTTTAAAGGCTAATGGAGTCGAATCCTTACCAAATCCATAGACCATTATTGAATGTTCTTTCAGTATGCTAATAAGAGGGGTGAAATCACTGTCACTAGAAATTAAACACATACCAGTTATGTCTTTATTGGTATACATTATTCTCATTGCTTCAATTACCATCGCAATATCAGTTGCATTTTTTCCTGTTGTGTATGATGTTTGGTGGAATTCAATAAAGCCATAATTTGCAGCAATCTCGCTCCAACCATTCATTTGCGGATTTCTAAGATCTCCAAATATTCTTTTAATTCTAGCATTACCTAGGTTAGCTATTTGAGTCATAATGTCTTTTATGCTTTTTTTACTGGCATTATCGGCATCAATTAGTACAGCCAGCTTTTCTTGTTTTATGGATTCGTAAATTTGTCGCATCGATTATGGTTATCTCCTTAATTCCTAGTAAGAATAGTTAAGCAATAAATAATTGAGATACAGATTATTCAATAGCCAAATTTAAATTATCCAGTAGTATTACAATCTCTCATTTTGTATAGTTATTGGCTTTACAAAAGCTCTATTATTCTATTTCTTAAGCCCTGAGAATATGCATTTATATATAAATTACTCGTTAGTCTAGCATACTTCTTATTGGCGGATTTAAATTCTTGGTTAACCAGATAATAAGATAATCTAAATTTTCTGACGTAACTTTGATCTTGTTTAGAATATCTCTAATTGTCCAGTTATTATTATACCTTACTTTTTTAAATAATCAAACGCAACTTCTCCACCAATCAGATTAACATCTGCAATGAAGTAAGATGCACCGATAATTTTACGTACTGGCAACTGATTTAGTGTTGCTAGAGCGTGATTAAATAGCTGAAGATCACAAGGACCGCTCCACGCACCGTGAACTTTGACATCTGCAATAAAACATTTGGTTAGTTGACAGATGGCAGCTTCTTTAAGATTGACATGCGGTATGATTTTAAGCATAAAAATCGGCGTTTCTTCTAAATTTTTTCTAATCGCTTCACTATCCAATGTTTGATATTTATAGCCCATTGAACCTGCTGCAACAATAGTGCTGTTATATTTGAGCGTTCCCAAGAGCGTATCAACATCAACTTTTAATTCTGGGCTGGCATATTTTTTAGGATAACCCCAGATTTCACGTCCAGCAGAAATTGATGCTACATCATTTACATACATTGCATGTGCGTAAGCACCTTTTTTACCTTCAAACTCAACTTCAATTTGCTGTCCGGCTTCCTGAAAACTACCAAATCCATTTGCATCTGGCATTTTCATAAATTCCATTTTAACTACGTTACTAACCACTTTCAGTGGTTCTGGTACGACTGCCTGTAGCGCATCATAATCAGTTTCGTACGAAATAATGAAATACTCACGATTAGTCATTTTGTATTCGATTTTGGATGCACTGGGAGAACAAAAAGGCATTCCAAATGCATTTTTCTGAATTTCTTCGATTTTCATGTGTATGTTCTTTCTACGAAAATGTAAAGTTAGTTGTTATTTAACCAAGCAGATTAACTAAGTTAGGCAAATTTTATCATGAAACAGTAAGAGGAAATTATTGGTTTTTTAAAAATATCTCATAAAATGTTCTGATTTCAAGTTTGGTGGAGGCAATGATATATGTACATAGCAGATACAATTATAAAGTTGGTTTAATTATTAATAATATCCGCTTAGTATTAATTTTTGAGATTATTCTTAGGTGGAGTAAAGCTTTCTATAAATTACTGACGCTATGTTTAAGCTAATCTTTGCCTAGTTATGGTAAAATCTGATAAATTAATATTTACCACTTTAATAAGGCTAAATTTATGACTATTCAAAAGCGTTTATCAGCACTACGCAATGAAATGCAACGGCATAAAATTGATATTTACCTAGTGCCATCAATTGATGCACATAATAGCGAATATGTTCCTGAGTGTTGGCAACGTCGTCCATGGATTAGTAATTTTGATGGTTCTGCTGGTGAAGTAATTGTGACATTAGACCACGCTTATTTATGGACTGATGGACGTTATTTTTTACAGGCTGAACAACAGCTAGATTCAAAGTATTACACGATGATGAAACAAAGTGGGTTTGCGCCAGAGACTGAGCAATGGATTCAAGAAAATGCTCGTGGCAAGCGATTAGGCATTGACCCTCGTTTAGTTGGCGTTGGTCGAGCTAAAGTTTTACAAAATATCATGACTTCTATCGGTGGTGAGCTACTGGTGTTAGAAAATAATCTAGTTGATGATGCTCGGTTAGAACTAGGTGAAAGTATAACTTTACCATCAGCTAAAGCATTTGCAGTTTATAAAGCTACGACTGGAGAAACTTTAGCTGCACGTTTGACTTGGTTACGCGGTGAATTGCAGAATAATGCCGCAGACTATATCGCTCTTAATGTATTAGATGAAATTGCATGGCTATATAATATTCGTGGTAATGATGTTGAATATAATCCATTTGTGATTAGTTATGCGTTAATTGGTTTGAATGAAGCAATCTGGTTTGTTGATTCTAACAAATTAAGCGCGGAGTTGATTAATGAATTAGCTGACTCAGGGGTGACGATTTTACCATATGAGAATTTTGCCATGTATATCGGTAAGCTGCATGCCAAAATCTGGCTTGATGAGCGAAGTGCTAGTTTTTGGATGTTACAGAACGCTACTGTGTCAAATGAAGTATTATTACAACGTTCACCAATTGTTTACCGTAAAGCACTTAAAAATGAGGTAGAGGCTGAGGGAGCAAGGGTTGCACATATCAAAGATGCAGTGGCAATGATCAGTTTTATTTATTGGTTAGAGCAGAATTGGCAAAGCGGTGTTGATGAGATTAGCGCCGCAGATAAATTGGAAGAGTTCCGTAAGGCACAATCGAATTTGCATGGTCTGAGTTTTTCAACGATTAGTGGCTATGCCAGTAACGGTGCGATTATTCATTATCGAGCAACGCCTGAGAGTAGTAAAGTTATTCGTGACGATAATCTTTATCTATTGGATTCAGGTGGGCAATATCTGGAAGGAACTACTGATATTACCCGAACTTTCCATCTTGGAACACCATGTGAACAGCAGCGCCATCACTATACCTTAGTTTTAAAAGGGCATTTGGCATTATCGCGGGCAGTGTTTAGTCATGGTACATGTGGCGAACATCTGGATATGTTGGCACGCGCTCCATTATGGAATGAATATCTTAATTATCGTCATGGTACTGGGCATGGAGTTGGCAGCTTCTTGGGTGTGCATGAAGGCCCGCAAAAAATTTCTCAAGCATCTTCCAATGTACCGTTGATGCCTGGAATGATCGTAAGTAACGAGCCTGGTTTATATATGGATGGTGAATATGGAATTAGGATTGAGAATCTATGTTTAGTAACAGAGATCGAGGATGTAAAAGCGAAGCAATCACCATATGGACCATTTTATGCTTTTGAAGATTTAACTCTAGTTCCATATTGTAAGAAGCTAATCGATATTTCGATGTTAAGCTCTGAGGACAAGATGCAAATTAATTCGTACTACACGAAAATTAAGACAAAAATTGCACCGAATCTTAAACCTGAATTGCAAGCATGGTTAGCAGATCAACTTGATTTATTTTAAAATTAATATAAGTGCAGTTTCCAGGTTTATATAGTTAGGTATTATGCTAAGTACTAATTTTTTATTGCTCAGGTCTGCACCATTAAATAAAGCTGAGAAAAGGTCGCTGCTTATGATCTTTTCCAGTACATATCTTGATATGTACGATATGGCGCTATTTGTTGGATACTCGATTTATCTAAGTGCGGTAGTTCTACCTCCATTAAAGTTATTTCAGGCGCTGCTAGTTTTTTCTATAGTCTTATTTACGGTTCAATTATCTAAAATATTTGGTATTGTATTATTTAACCGTCTAATTAATAGGTATCAGCGCAATATAATTCGCGCACCACAAGTAATTGGTGTTTGTTATCTATTCTTAGCGCTAATACCTGATTATTCGCAAATCGGGTTGTGGTCTTTTGCTATCTTCTGGGTGTTGCGCTTAATACAGGGCATCGCATTTGGGTTTGAGATTGGCTTTACGATAAATTACTCTAATATGAATTTTAACCGTAGTAATAAACGGTTCATGTATTATTTCATTTTATTCTCAGGTGAAATAGGGGCTTTAGTTAGTATCCTGTTTAATCGGCTACTAGTCGATCATGGAATGAGTGTTTACATGTTTGATTTATTCTGGCGTCTACAGTTCTTTATGGGCTGCTTATTTATTCTAGTTAATCTAAAATTTAGAGTAAAACATCGCCGTACCATGAATGCGTACGTAGAATTCTCACGGCGAAGCTTCTTTTATACGCTAAAACATAATTGGCGGTATATTCTACTGCGCTCATTAATTGTTTCATTGCATGTTTGTTTGATTGTTATGGTTATTTTTAGGGTACCAAATTTTTTACATCTAGCAATGGGGTTTTCATATGCCAGAATTAATGTTATTCTTTTGACCGTGACGGTTATGGGGTTTGTAGGTGCTAATTTTGCGCGAATTTTGGCGTTAATATACTCGCCTGTTAAACTGATGAAGGTTTTCTATATTTTGGTTGCTGTTTTTAGTCTGTTTTGGATAATCTTTGATGGAAATAAGCATTATTATGTCTTATGGGTTGAGATTGCAGGGTTTGTTTATGGTGTCTTTGTACGCTTGACGCCGATGGTATTATATCGGGTAGTTGATTTTGATGTTCATAATCGTCTAACTGGTCGTTATTTAGGAAATATTTTGGCTTACTCGGTTTTTGGTAGCTTTGCAGTATTATGTCTAGATCTTTCCCGTGTCTATTCGCATAATTTTCATAATTATGCTCCATCGCTTATTATTCTGGTCGTCTCATTGATAGGTTTTATGGCGCTTAGGGTTTATACTAAACATTTTACTCAAGTTTAGGTAGTAATCTGCGGTAAAATACTGCTTTCAGTCAAAAATTTAATGAGTAAGAGAGACAGTATGTTAGTAATGAAATTTGGTGGTACATCAGTTACCAACCCACAAAGCGTAGAAGCAATCAACACTTTAGTACAAAGAGAAATTCAGCGTAAGCCTATTTTGGTAGTATCCGCACTAAGCGGAATTACCGATTTATTGGTTAAATTAAGTCACAGTATATTGACTCCTGAGCAAGATTCACTAATTGAACAAATTAAAACTAAGCATACGCTTTGGATAGATACTATCTTCAGTGCTAATACGAGCGAACAACTAGCTGCACATAATGCTATTGCTGGCTATTTAGCACAATTAAAAAATCTATTACACAGTCATAATTTTACTAATCAATTACAACTGCATGACAGTATTGTTTCATTTGGGGAAATGATGTCATCCCACCTGGTTAGTAAATTTTTATCATTCAAAGGTTCGCCAGCACAACAAGTTAGTGCAACTGAGTGTATTATCACAACTAAGCATTTTGGCGGTGCTGATTTTATTGATGCAGCGACTAAAAAACATTGCAAAAAAACAGTTTTACCGATAGTTGAGAAAAATATTGTACCTGTAATTACTGGGTTTATTGGCGCTACGCAAAGTGGTGAGACAACAATTTTGGGGCGTGGCGGTTCTGATTATTCAGCCGCTATTATTGGTTATGCTCTGAATGCAGAGGAAATTCAGATTTGGACTGATGTAAATGGAGTTTATTCTGCCGATCCACGGGTAATCAGTGATGCCAAACTTATACCTCAGTTATCCTATCAGGAAGCTGCCGAATTAGCTATGTTTGGTGCTAAAGTATTACATCCGCGGACAATCCAGCCTGCAGTTAAAACTGGAATTCCTGTGCGTGTCTTAAATACTTTTAATATTGACAATTGTGGTACGCTGATTGAACATAATGCAGATAATAATGATGGTTTGGTTAAATCTGTAACTTGGAAAAAATCCGCGCCGTTAATTAATATTTATTCGGCAAATATGTTTTTATCCAAAGGATTTTTACAAAAAATCTTTGCGGTATTAGCGCATAAAAATATTTCGGTGAATATGCTCTCTGCATCAGAGGTAAGTGTATCAGTAACTTTGGATAATATTGGCAAGTTAGACGAGGCATTACTTGAACTAAATAAATTTGCTAAAACTGATTATATTGAAGGATTTGGTACCGTTTCACTTGTCGGTGAAAAGATTATGTCAACACCACGAATTATGCAGGATTTATTTGATATTTTTGACTCATCTAATATAGGTGTACAAATGTTGTCTTATAGTGCGAGCAATATCAACATTAGTATGATCGTACCAAGTGATAAAATTAGCGAAGTTGTTCCGATATTACACCGTAAATTCATATAGACTCTAAGTAATCGCGATTATAGCTAGGAGTATTGATAAAAAAGGCGACGCGGTGTAGATGAACTACATAAGGAGTCTTTTTTAGCAATGCGACAACGCTAGAATTGTGAGTGCGACGAGTCACTAAATCTGGAGAATCATCATGGCAATTACTAAACCTAAAATTAATCCGCAATTTGCCGAGATTGTAATTGATAAGCCCAATAAAGTTAAGTTAGCCAAGCATCCAGCTGATTATAAGGCTAAAGAGGTAAAAAAATCTGGTAAGAAAAAAGCACATGATTTTGCTAGTGAAGTTTTGGAGCAAAGCCGTGAAGCTTTAATCAGTGCGCATGAAAAATTGTGGGCTTGTAAAAAATACGGTGTATTAATCGTCTTGCAAGGGATGGATACTGCCGGAAAAGACGGTACAATTCGCCATATTCTAAGTGGAATTAATCCTCAGGGGTGCCGTGTACAAGGGTTTAAAGTGCCGACTGCCGAAGAGCATGCACATAATTTTTTGTGGCGTTATCAAAAAGTAGTTCCATCCCGTGGTGAAGTAGTGGTATTCAATCGCTCGCATTATGAAGATGTTCTGGCGGTTAAAGTTCACCCAGAATATATGGAGCAGTTGCCATCTGAGTTATCGGTCGCCCAGAATAAGAAATTTTGGCAAGAGCGTTATGAGGATATTAATGCTTTTGAACGCCATTTAGCACGTAGCGGAATTGTGGTCTTGAAATTCTTTTTGCATATTTCCAAAGATGAACAAAAAAATCGCCTGTTGGAACGTTTGACGATTGAAGATAAATACTGGAAGGTCTCACCAGCGGATCTTAAAGAGCGTCAATTTTGGGATGATTATACTGGTGCATATGAAGATTTGCTCTCAGTAACAGGGCACGAGCATGCACCGTGGATTGTTGTACCTGCCAATGATAAGAAAATTGCCCGGGCAATTGTCGCACATGTGATTGCTGATGCCATTAATGGTTTGGATATTGATTTTCCAAAACTTAGCAATGAAGAAATAGCCGAACTTAAACAGTCAAAATTAAAGTTGGAAAAAGAGAAAAGTTGAAATATACAATAGTTGCGCTGCGAGCGTTAAAAGATAACTATGTCTGGCTGATTCATGATGATAAGAGCGCTATAGTTGTAGACCCTACCGAAGCTCATGTAGTTGAAAAATACTTACAGCAGCATGATCTGGTACTCAAAGTAATTTTGCTTACACATAATCATGCCGATCATACTGGCGGTGTTAGGGTGTTGTGCGATCGATATCATCCTGAGTGCATTGATAATTTTAGCCAGCAGCTTTCAGATGGGCAAATACTCAAGCTTGCGGATTTGGATTTGTCAGTCAAAGTATTATTAACTCCCGGGCATACTCTGGAGCATGTCTGCTATTTAGTTGATGATAAACATTTGTTTTGTGGTGACACATTATTTGGTATGGGCTGTGGGCGAGTATTTACCAATGATTTTGTTGCAATGTATGATTCATTGAGTAAAATCAAAGCATTGCCAGAATCAACCTTATGTTATCCAGCGCACGAATACACGGCGAATAATTTGCGGTTTATTACATCAGTTGATAATAATCATGCCTATTATCAGGATTATGCCAAATATTTAGTGATGAAGCTCACTAGTATGCAAAATTCATTACCAACTGTTTTGACAGATGAGTTGCGCTACAATTTGTTTTTACGTTGTGATGACCCCAATGTTTGGGGTATGGTTGGTACAAAAAGTGGTGAATTAATTGATGATGAAGAGAGTTGCTTTGTCGCACTGCGTCAGTTAAGAAATAATTTTTAGTAACTATTGCTTCATACTCCGGTAGTTATTTTATATGCTGTAGTGCTAATTTTAGAAAGTAGACTAATTATGCGAATTTTACATACGATGTTACGGGTGGTTGATTTAGAAAAAAGTATTCAGTTTTATACTAGAGCATTTGGAATGCAATTATTACGCCGTAATGATTATCCAGAGGGTAAATTCACGCTGGCATTTATTGGTTATGGTGCTGAGAGTGAGCAGAGTGTAATTGAGTTAACCCATAACTGGGGCACTGAAAGTTATGATTTAGGTAATGCCTATGGACATATTGCATTAGGTTGTGATGATATTTATGCTGCCTGTGAGATTGCTAAAACGAATGGCGGTAAAGTAGTTCGTGAACCAGGGCCGATGAAACATGGTTCAACAATTATTGCTTTTGTCGAAGATCCTGATGGCTATAAAGTAGAATTGATTCAGGAGTAGTTTATGCAACCGCTGGCCGAATTATTACGTCCTAAAAGTTTAGACGATGTTATCGGACAGCGTCATTTGATTGCTAATGGTGCGCCATTAGCTAATCTTCTTAAAAACGGTAAACTTCAATCGATGATACTCTGGGGGCCTCCGGGAGTTGGTAAGACTACTCTTGCCAATATCATCATGAATAGTTTTGATTGTTATTCAATTAAGCTCTCAGCCGTGTTTAGTGGTGTCAAAGATATTAAAGATGCTCTGGAACAAGCAGAACAAAATGCTTTAGGTTTATTTGATAAACCAACCGTACTTTTTGTCGATGAGATTCACCGCTTTAATAAAGCACAACAAGATGCCTTCTTACATCATTTGGAAGAGGGTAAAATTATTCTGATCGGTGCAACTACCGAAAATCCTTCATTTGAAATTAATAATGCTTTACTCTCACGGATGCAGGTCTATGTTCTGGAAAATTTATCCAGTTCTGATCTTCAGCAGCTATTAGCTAAAGCACTCAATTCTATTGGCAAGCTAAAATTAACTCCTGAAGCAGGGCAATTATTAATTGATCTTAGCGATGGTGATGCGAGACGCTTATTAAATCTGCTGGAGTTAGTTCTTAATTCTTCTACCGACTTATCTGAAATAGACGTTGCTACTATTGCACAAATAGTGCCTAAAAATATTCAGCGCTTTGATAAAGGTGGCGAAGAGTTCTATAACCAAATTTCAGCTTTGCATAAATCAGTGCGCGGCTCTAATCCAGATGCGGCTTTGTATTGGTTTTGCCGCATGTTAAATGGCGGCGAAGACCCGCGT